>CAXTUQ010000231.1:0-8646 GCA_964247405.1 uncultured Acetobacteraceae bacterium | reverse complement strand
ATGGTGCCGACAGAATGCTTGTGGCATGATTGCCTCCGCGGCCGGGTGCCGCGACCTATGCAGGAGTTTTGCGCATGCGCCTTCCCAACCTATGCGTGATCGGTGCTGCCGCCCTCGCGTCCACCCTCGCGCATGGAGAGGCCATGGCGCAGGCGCGCACGTTGCAGGAGGCGCTTGCGGCCGCTTATTCCAACAACCCGACCCTGCAAACCTCCCGCGCGCAGTTGCGCGCCACGGATGAAGGCGTGCCGCAGGCGCTGGCCGGCTGGCGCCCGACGGTCATCGTGTCCGGGACGGCCGGATATGGCTTCGGCGAGTTGAACCAAGACCAGCAAAACGGCGGCAGGACCATAACAACTTCGTCTCGCCTGAACCGCCCGGTTTACACGGCGCTCCCGACGATCACCCAGCCCATCTATCGCGGCGGCGCCACCCGGGCCAGCACCAACCAGGCTGACAACCGGGTATTCGCCCAGCGCGGCCGCCTGCTCGCGACCGAGCAGCAGGTGTTCACCGACACGATCAACGCCTATGTCAACGTGATCCAGACGCAGCAATTGCTGCAGCTCAACATCAACAACGAACAGGTGCTGGCCCGTCAGCTTCAGGCCACCAATGACCGGTTCCGCGTCGGCGAGATCACCCGCACGGACGTGGCGCAGGCCGAAGCGGCGCTCGCCGGCGCACGGGCGACGCGGCAAACCAGCGAGGGCAACCTGCAGACCGCCCTGTCCAACTACCGGCGTTTCGTGGGAGAGATCCCGGATCAGTTGGTCGAGCCGCAGCCGCTCAAGCCGCCGATCAAGAACCAGGAAGAGGCCGTGCAGCTTGCGGCGCAGAACAACCCCAACGTCATCGCCGCCTTGTTCGACACCGCGGCGGCCCGCGACGCGGTTGACCTGGCGTTCAGCCAGTTGATGCCGCAGCTCAGCATACAGACCGCCGGAGGCTATACCAACGGCCAGCAGGTCGTCGGCCAGCGCACGCTGAGCGCCCAGGTGGTGCTCAACGCCTCGATCCCGCTTTACCAGGGCGGCGCCGAGTATTCGCGCGTGCGCCAGGCCCGGCAAACGGAGCAGCAGAACCGCAAGATCGTGGACGATATCCGCCGCCAAGCCATCCAGAATGCGGCCCAGTCCTGGGAAACGCTGGTGGCCGCCCGGTCCACCATCGACAGCACGCGGGCAGCCATCCGCGCCAACCAGATCGCGCTGGAAGGCGTGCAGCGGGAGGCGATCGTCGGCAGCCGCACGACGCTGGACGTGCTGAACGCCGAGCAGGCGCTGCTGAACTCCCGAGTTACCCTGGTGCAGAACTTGTCGAACCTGGTCACGGCCTCTTATTCGGTGACGGCGGCCATCGGCCGCCTCACGGCGCGCGACCTCAACCTGAATGTGCCGCTGTATGACGAGACCGCCTACTACAATGCGGTTCGCCAACGCCTGTTCGGCGTTGACGATTACGCCACCAACCAACCAGGGCGCTAACGATGGCAATGCAACCGACTGGCCCCGCCACGCCGCCCCTTGCGGCCGACCCGGCGACCGACCCCTCGATGGAGGACATCCTGGCCTCCATCCGGCGCATCCTGAACGAGGACGAGGCTCCGAAGCCCGCGCCCGAACCCCATGAGCCCGGCCAAACTCCGGACAATGGGGTGCTGGTGCTCGACTCCTCGATGATGGTGCCGGAACCATCGCGCGACACGCCATCCCGTGATGCGCCGTCGCGCGACCCGTCCCCGCGCGACGTCCCACAACCGAAGTCACCCGCAGAGCGGCCGGCGATCCTGGAGCATCCTGTTGTGTCCGAGTCCGACCCCCCCGTGCCCCGCGCGCCGGCGCCCCCGCCGCCCCCGGCGCCGGCTGCGGCGCCGCCCAGCAAGCCAGCGACTCCCTCCAACGCGCGGCTCGTCGCGCCGGAGGCCGCCGCTGCCGCCGGCGCCTCAGTCGATGCGCTGATGCGTACGCTGGCGTCCGAGCGCAACACCGCCGTCCATCGTGGCGGTCCGACCATCGAAGATGTGGTGCGGGCCGAGATTCGCCCGCTGCTGAAAGATTGGCTCGACAATCACCTGCCGCCCCTGGTCGAACGCCTGGTGCGCGCCGAGATCGAGCGCGTCGTTGGGCGCATAGCACCCTGAGCACCCGGCGGCTTTCCGGGGCCGCGCCGCCGGGTTAAAAGCGGAACCATGCTCAGCAAGTCCTTCAACCCGGCCGAGGTCGAGCCGGCCCTCTATGCGGGCTGGGAAACCGCCGGCGCGTTCGGCGCCGACGCGGGCGCCGCCGCCCCGCCCTACACCATCATGATCCCGCCGCCCAACGTCACCGGCAGCCTGCACATGGGTCATGCGCTGACAATGACCCTGCAGGATACCCTGATCCGCTGGCGCAGGATGCAGGGCCGCGATGCGCTCTGGCAGCCCGGCACCGACCACGCCGGCATCGCGACGCAAATGGTCGTGGAGCGCCTGCTTGCGCAGACCAGCAGCCAGACGCGGCAGGAGATCGGCCGCGAGGCGTTCCTGGAGCGCGTCTGGCAATGGAAGGCCTCCTCCGGCGGCGCCATCACCGAGCAGCTCCGCCGCCTCGGCGCGTCGCTCGACTGGGCGCGCGAGCGGTTCACCATGGATGACGGCCTGTCGGACGCGGTGCGGGAGGTGTTCGTCACCCTGCACCGTGAGGGCCTGATCTACCGCGACCGCCGCCTGGTGAACTGGGACCCGAAGTTCCAATCGGCGATCTCCGACCTTGAGGTCGAGGGTCGCGAGATCCGCGGCAGCCTGTGGCACATCCGCTACCCCATCGAGGGCACGGACGCGTCGATCACCGTCGCCACCACACGGCCGGAAACCATGCTGGGCGACACCGCCGTCGCCGTGCATCCCGACGACGGGCGTTACCGCCACTTGGTGGGGCGCCACGTCGTCCTGCCGCTCACCGGGCGGCGCATCCCGGTCGTGGCCGACAGCTACTCCGACCCGGAGAAGGGCACCGGCGCGGTGAAGATCACCCCGGCGCACGACTTCAACGATTTCGCCGTGGGCCAGCGGCACGGGTTGCCGATGCCGTCCGTGCTGGACCGCGAGGGCCGGGTCACGCTGGCCGACCTTGACCTGCCGCCCGATGCGGATTTCGTGCGCGGCCTCGCCGGACAGGACCGGGCGGCGGCACGGAAAGCCATCGTCGCGGAACTGGAGCGGCTGGGCCTGCTGGACCGCATCGAGCCGCACACCCACCAGGTCCCGCACGGCGACCGCTCCGGCGTGCCCATCGAGCCGCTGCTGACCACGCAATGGTACTGCAACGCCGCCGAGTTGGCCCGCCCGGCCATCGCCGCTGTGGAAGGGGGCGACACCGTTTTCGTACCCCGGCAGTGGGAGAACACGTTCTTCGCCTGGATGCGCGACATCCAGCCCTGGTGCATCAGCCGCCAGCTTTGGTGGGGCCACCGCATCCCCGCCTGGTTCGGCCCGGATGGCCATGTGTTCGTGGAACGGACCGAGGCCGAGGCGCAGGCCGCCGCCCGCGCCCGTTACGGCCGGGATGAGACGCTGGGGCGCGATCCCGACGTGCTCGACACCTGGTTCAGCTCGGCACTCTGGCCGTTTTCGACCTTGGGCTGGCCGCAGGACACGCCGGAGGTGGCGCGCTACTACCCCGGCGACGTGCTGGTGACCGGCCACGACATCATCTTCTTCTGGGTCGCCCGGATGATGATGATGGGCCTGCATTTCAGGAAGCAAGTGCCGTTCCGCACGGTCTACATCCACGGCTTGGTGCGCGACGAGCGCGGGCAGAAGATGTCGAAGTCGAAGGGCAATGTCATCGACCCGCTCGATCTGGTCAACACCTACGGCACGGACGCGCTGCGCTTCACCGTTTGCGCGCTGACCGGGCCGGGCCGGGACATCAAGCTGGGCGCCGCGGGCGTCGAGGGCAACCGCCGCTTCGTCACCAAGCTATGGAACGCCGCCCGGTTCTGCGAGATGAACGGCATCGCGCCCGTCCCGGATTTCGACCCGGCCGCTGCGCGCTCGCCGCTGTGCCGCTGGCTGCTGGATGGTGCCAACCGGATGGTGGCGGAGGCTGACGCGGCGCTTGAGGCCTACCGTTTCGACGACTACGCCGCCGCGGCGTACCGCTTCACCTGGCATACCTTCTGCGACTGGTTCCTTGAATTCGCCAAGCCCGTGCTGAACGGTCCGGCCGGGCCGGATGCGGCCGAGCTGCGCGCGACCGCCGCGCACGTGCTGGGCGTGATCCTGCGCGTGCTGCATCCGGCCATGCCGTTCGTCACCGAGCATCTTTGGGACGAGATGGGCTACGGCGCGCCGTGCAGCCTGATCCGCGCGCCCTGGCCGCAGCCCGGGCCGGTGGCCGACCCCGGCGCGGTGCGGGACGAGCTGGACTGGGTAGTGCGGCTGATCGGCGAGGTCCGCGGCGTGCGGTCCGAAATGCAGATCGCGCCCGCCGTGCTCACGCCGATCCTGCTGCGCGACGCGCACCCGGAGACGCTGGCGCGGGCGGCGCGCTGGGCGGAAAGCATCCACCGCATGGCGCGGGCCTCCTCGGTCGAGTCGCTGGACGGCCCTCTGCCGCCGGGCAGCGCGCAGATCGTGGTGGACGAGGCGACCGTGGTGCTGCCGCTGGCCGGCGTGATCGACCTGGGCGCCGAGCGCACCCGGTTGGCGAAGGAACACGCCAAGGCGCTGGCCGAAGCCGAGAAGGTCATTCGCAAGCTGGGCAACGCCGAGTTCGTCGCCAAGGCGCGACCGGAAGTCGTGGAGGAGAACCGCGGCCGGCTGGCCGCCTTCCAGCACGACGCCGCCCGGATCGAAGCCGCCATCGCCCGGATCACATCGTAGCGGGTTACGGAGAACGCCATGCCCACGAAGCGTTGGGACAAGTCCCGCCTGCCGTCCCGCCATGTCACCGAAGGGCCGGGCCGTGCGCCGCACCGCAGCTACTACTATGCGATGGGCTTGACGGAGGACGAGATCAACCAGCCCTTCGTCGGCGTCGCCACCTGCTGGAACGAGGCGGCGCCTTGCAACATCGCGCTGAACCGCCAGGCGCAATCGGTGAAGCGCGGCGTGGCCGAGGCCGGCGCGACCCCGCGCGAGTTCACCACCATCACCGTGACCGACGGCATCGCCATGGGCCACCAGGGCATGAAGTCGTCCCTGGTGTCGCGGGAGGTCATTGCCGACAGCGTCGAATTGACGGTGCGGGGCCACTGCTACGATGCGCTGGTGGGCCTGGCCGGCTGCGACAAGTCGCTGCCCGGCATGATGATGGCGATGTTGCGGCTGAACGTGCCGAGCGTGTTCATGTATGGCGGCTCCATCCTGCCCGGCCGCTACAAGGACCGCGACGTGACGGTGGTCGACGTGTTCGAGGCGGTGGGCCAGCACGCCGCGGGGCGCATGTCCGACAGCGACCTGCACGAGTTGGAATGCGTCGCCTGCCCGTCCGCCGGGGCGTGCGGCGGGCAATTCACCGCAAATACAATGGCGACGGTCAGCGAGGCGATCGGGCTGGCCTTGCCGGGTTCGGCCGGGTCGCCGGCGCCATATGAGGATCGCGACCGCTGGGCCGTGGAGTCGGGCCGCGCCGTCGTCAAGCTGATCGAGAGCGGGTTGCGCCCGCGGGACATCGTGACGCTCAAGGCGCTGGAGAACGCGGCCGTCGTCGTGGCGGCCACCGGCGGCTCGACCAACGCAGGGCTGCATCTGCCGGCGCTGGCGCATGAGGCCGGCATCCGCTTCACGATGGACGACGTGGTCAACATCATGCGCCGCACCCCCTACATCGCCGACCTCAAGCCCGGCGGCAAGTACGTGGCGCTGGACGTGCACCGGGTCGGCGGCATCCCGGTGATCCTCAAAGCGCTGATGGACGGCGGCCTGCTGCATGGCGACTGCATCACCGTGACCGGCAGGACGCTCGCGGAGAACCTGGCCGATGTGGCGTTCCCGACCGACCAGGACGTGATCTACCCGGTATCCCGCCCGATCAGCGCCACCGGCGGCGTCGTCGGCCTGCGCGGCAACCTGGCGCCGGAGGGTGCCATCGTGAAGGTTGCCGGCATGGAAAAGCTTCAGTTTGAAGGTGTTGCGCTGTGTTTCGACAGCGAGGAGGAGGCTTTCCAGGCCGTGCAGGACCGCGCCTACAAGGCCGGCGACGTGATCGTGGTGCGCTACGAGGGGCCGAAGGGCGGACCCGGCATGAGGGAGATGCTTTCCACTACCAGCGCCATCTACGGCCAGGGCATGGGCGACCAGGTGGCCCTGATCACCGACGGACGCTTTTCCGGCGCCACCCGAGGCTTCTGCGTCGGCCATGTCGGGCCGGAGGCCGCGCTGGGCGGCCCCATCGCCCTGCTGCGCAACGGCGACCGCATCCGCATGGACGCGACCGCCGGCACCATGGAGGTATTGCTGTCCGATGCCGAGTTGGCCGAGCGGCAGGCCGCTTGCACGCCGCGCCGGACCGACTACAACAGCGCTGACATCTGGAAATTCGCCCAAACCGTCGGTCCTGCGCACTTGGGCGCGGTCACAAATCCCGGCGGCGCCGCGGAAACGCACTGCTACGCCGACATCTGAGCATACATTTGACTGGGGCCGCCCGCTTGCCCTCCATGGGCGAGCGGGATACATGTGCCGGCGTGTTGTCGTCCTTGTCCATGCAAATGCTGGCCCGTGCGCTTCGTTCCGCGTTGCGCTATACTGTGCGCTTGCTCGGCGTCGCGCTCCTCCTTCGACTTATCCGCCCCTAAGCGCCTCGCCGTGCGGATCTGTGCCGGCATCGCTTAGGGGAACGCCCTGAGAGCCGCTTCGCATACGCATTTCGAGGACTCCACCCATGGCCATCAACCATCCCAGCTTCGGCGCCATGCCGGATAACCGTGTCATCATCTTTGACACCACTTTGCGCGACGGCGAGCAGTCGCCGGGCTTCTCCATGAACCTGGCGGAGAAACTCCGCATGGCGGAGGCTTTGGCCGATCTGGGCGTTGATGTCATGGAGGCCGGCTTCCCTATCGCCTCGCCCGGCGACTTCGAAAGCGTGCAGGAGATCGCCCGCACGGTGCGTGGCCCGGTGATCTGCGGCCTGGCCCGCACCGGGCAGGCCGACATCCTGCGCGCCGCCGAGGCGCTGCTGCCCGCCGAGCGCAAGCGCATCCACGTCTTCCTCAGCACCAGCCCGCTGCACATGAAGTACAAGCTCCGCATGGAGCCGGACGCGGTACTGGACCTCGCCATCGCGTCCGTCACGCTGGCCCGGCAGCACGCGGATGACGTGGAATGGTCGGCGGAGGACGGCAGCCGCACCGAACCCGATTTCCTGTGCCGTTGCGTGGAGGCCGCGATCAAGGCCGGCGCCACGACGATCAACATCCCAGACACCGTGGGCTACGCGGTGCCGGAAGACATGATCCGCATTTTCAACATGTTGCTGGAGCGTGTTCCCGGGGCGGACAAGGTCGTGCTGTCCACCCACAATCACAATGACCTGGGCCTCGCGGTTGCCAACACGCTTGCCGCGCTGCGCGCCGGGGTGCGGCAGGTGGAGTGCACCATCAACGGCATCGGGGAGCGCGCGGGCAATGCGGCGCTGGAAGAGGCGGTGATGGCGATCCGCACCCGCCCGGACGCGGCGCCCTACCAGACGGGCATTGAGACCAAGACTATCCTTCGGGTGTCGAAGCTGCTTTCCACCATCACCGGCTTCGACGTGCAGCCGAACAAGGCGATTGTTGGGCGCAACGCTTTCGCCCACGAGAGCGGCATCCATCAGGACGGCGTGCTGAAGAACGCCGCGACCTATGAGATCATGACGCCGGAAAGCGTGGGCTGGACCAAGAGCACGCTGGTGATGGGCAAGCACTCCGGCCGGGCGGCGTTCCGGGACAAGCTGCAGGCGATGGGCTACGTGGCGCTCGGCGACAACAAGCTGAACGATGCGTTCCGCCGGTTCAAGGACTTGGCCGACCGCAAGAAGGTCGTGTACGACGAGGACATCGTGGCGCTCGTCGATGATGAGGTCGGCCGGGACAACCAGCGGGTGCGGTTCGTGTCGCTGGACGTGCGGGCCGGGTCACGCGGCCCACAAACCGCTGAGTTGGAATTGGAGATCGACGGCGTGGTTTCCCATGCACAGGCGGGCGGAGATGGCCCGGTTGATGCGACGTTCAACGCCATCCGCACGGTGTTCCCGCATGAGGCGAAACTCGTGCTGTTCTCCGTCGGAGCAGTAACGGAAGGGACGGACGCTCAAGCCAAAACGACGGTGCGGCTTGAGGAAGGAGGCAAGATGGTGGACGGGCAGGGCGCAGACACCGACACCATTGTTGCGTCCGCGCGCGCCTATATTCACGCTTTGAACAAGCTGCTGGTTAAGCGTGCCCGGACCGAGCCGGTTGCGCTCTCCGCCTGATCCGGCGTTGTGAGGGTCGGCCCGGCAGCCCCGGGCCGACCCTCACCTAATAGCCGTAGGGCCGCGGCTGGTAGTATTGCGGGGCCGGCTGATAGGTTGGCTGCTGGTAACGCGGCTGTTCCTGGTAATACGGCTGCGGCCGAGTCGGAGTTGTTGCGGCACCGCCGAGCGCCCCGGCGCCACCGCCCACCAGCGCCCCAAT
>CAXTUQ010000230.1:0-8651 GCA_964247405.1 uncultured Acetobacteraceae bacterium | reverse complement strand
GGAGTTGAGGGCAGATACAGCTTCGACGCGAACGGCGACGGGCTGCACGGCTACAACATCGTTAGGAACGACGGCGGCAAGCTGGTGTACGTGCGCCGGGTGGACTTCCCTACGGAGCAGGAGGCCATGCAGCGGGTCCCGTAACCCTGCCGGCTCTTCGGTTTGGGATTGCTGAACCCGGCCCCGGCCTGCTTTACACGTCCCGGTGATCGACAAGCTCGCCTACCTGGTCGCCGTGGCGCGGGAGCGCAGCTTCCGCCGGGCGGCGGAAACGTGCGGCGTGGCGCAGCCGACCCTTTCGGCGGGGATCAAGCAGCTTGAGGAGGAGCTGGGCGTCATGCTGGTCCGCCGCAGCTCCCGCTTCCATGGCCTGACGCCGGAAGGGGAGGCGGTGCTGGACTGGGCGCGGCGCCTGGTGGGCGACGCCGCCGCCATGCGCCAGGAATTGCAGGCCATGCGGACCGGGCTGTCGGGCCATCTGCGCATCGCGGTGATCCCGACGGCCCTGGCCACCGTGCCCTGGCTGACTGGCCCGTGCCTGGCCCGGCACCCGGCGCTGCAGTTCACCATTCTGTCCCAATCCTCCGCCACCATCCTGCGGATGCTGGAGGACCTGGAGGTGGACGCCGGCATCACCTACCTCGACAACGAGGCGCTGGGCCGCGTGCTGGCGGTGCCGCTCTACACCGAGCGATACCGCCTCGTCACCGCGGCGGACGGCGCGCTGGGCGGGCGGGACAGCGTGACGTGGGCGGAGCTGAACCAGGTGCGCCTGTGCCTGCTGACGCCGGACATGCAGAACCGGCGCATCATGGACCGCCTGATGCGCGGCGCCGGGGCGGAGCCGCGGGCGGCGCTGGAAAGCAATTCCCAATTGACGCTGCTGGCGCACGTGCTGACCGGGGAATGGGCGACGGTGCTGCCGGAGCGCGTGGCGGAAACGCTGGCGCTGTCGCCGCGCCTGCGCCGCATCCCGATCACCGAGCCGGACGCGACGCATGAGATCGGCTTGGTGCTGCCGCACCGGGAACCGATGCCGGTCCTGGCCGCTGCGCTGCTGGCGGAGGCGCGGCTGCTGACCCGGCCGCGTTGATAGCATTTCGCTATTGCAGCACTCGGAACGGGGCCTTGATTGCGGCGGGTTCGGGCCGAGTATAACGTTCAAGCACATATGAAATTGCCGAGGGGGCGAGCGGACGCCGTGACAGCATTGGCCAGCCAATCAGCAGCGACGGACGGGCACTGGGACGCCGCCCTGGCCCGCGAGATCATCGCCGCGCATGTCGGGATGGAGGGCGCGGCGCTGCCGATCCTGCACGCGCTTCAGGAGGAGTTCGGCTACGTGCCGAAGCAGAGCGAGGCGATGATCGCCGATGCGCTGAACCTGTCGCGGGCGGAGGTGCACGGCGTCATCTCCTTCTACCACGATTTCCGCCGCGCGGCCCCGGGGCGGCATGTCCTGCAGGTCTGCCGGGCTGAGGCGTGCCAGGCGACGGGAGCGGCGGCGATGGCGGACCGGCTGCTGGGGCGGCTCGGCATCGCATGGGGCGGCACGACCGGCGATGGCAGCCTGACGGTGGAACCCACCTTCTGCCTGGGCCTGTGCGCCTGCGGCCCGGCCGCGCTGCTGGACGGCGAGCCGCTGGCCCGGCTCGACGACGCCAAGCTGCTTGAAGCCACCGAGGAGGCACGGCGCACATGACCCGCATCTTTCTGCCGCAGGACATGGCGGCGCTGGCGCTCGGCGCCGACCGCGTGGCGCGGACCCTGCAAGCCGAGGCTGCGCGGCGCGGCCTGACGCTGGAGTTGGTGCGGACCGGCACGCGCGGCGCGGTCTGGCTGGAGCCGCTGCTGGAGGTGGAAACGCCGGAGGGCCGCATCGCCTACGGCCCCGTGCAGGCGGCGGACGTGGCGGGCTTGCTGGACGCCGGGCTGCTGGACGGGGACGCGCACGCGCTGCGCATTGGCCGCCCGGAGGAGCATCCCTGGTTCACCGGGCAGACCCGGCTCACCTTCGCCCGCTGCGGCGTCATCGACCCGGCGTCGGTGGAAGACTATCGCGCCCATGGCGGCTACGCCGGGCTGGAGCGGGCGCTGTCGCTGGGCGGCATGGCAGTGGTGGATGAGGTCAAGCTGTCCGGCCTGCGCGGGCGCGGCGGCGCCGGGTTCCCCACCGGCATCAAGTGGAACACCGTCCGGCTGGCGGAGGCGGACCGCAAGTATGTCGTCTGCAACGCCGACGAGGGGGACAGCGGCACCTTTGCCGACCGCATGTTGATGGAGGGCGACCCGCTCAGCCTGGTGGAAGGCATGACGATTGCCGCCGTCGCGGTGGGTGCCACCAAGGGTTACATCTACACCCGGTCCGAATACCCGCACGCTATCTGCGCCATGCGCCGGGCGATCGAAGCCACGCGCCGGGCGGGGATGCTGGGCGAAGACATCATGGGGTCCGGCCACGGCTTCGACATCGAGGTGCGGATGGGCGCCGGGGCCTACATCTGCGGCGAGGAAACCTCATTGCTGGAAAGCCTGGAGGGCAAGCGCGGCACTGTGCGCGCGAAGCCGCCGTTGCCGGCCATTGAGGGGCTGTTCGGGCGTCCGACCGCGGTGAACAACGTCTTGTCGCTCGCCAGCGTGCCCTGGATTCTGGCGAACGGCGGCGCTGCCTACGCCGGGTTCGGCACCGGGCGGTCGCTCGGCACCCTCCCGGTGCAGCTTGCCGGCAACGTGGCGCGCGGCGGGCTGATCGAAATCCCGTTCGGCGCGTCGATCCGCAGCCTGGTCGAGGACTGGGGCCAAGGGACCGCGAGCGGCCGGCCGTTCCGCGCGGTGCAGGTGGGCGGGCCGCTCGGCGCGTATTTTCCGGAGGCGCTGCTGGACACGCCGCTCGATTACGAGGCGATGCTCCGGGCCGGCGGCCTGCTGGGCCACGGCGGCGTCGTGCTGTTCGACGACACGGTGGACCTGGCGAAGCAGGCGCGCTTCGCCTTCGAGTTCTGCGCTCTCGAAAGCTGCGGCAAGTGCACGCCCTGCCGCATCGGCGCGGTGCGCGGCATGGAGGTCATCGACCGCATCGTGGCCGGCATCGAGCCGGGCAAGAACTTCGCCGTGCTGGACGACCTGTGCGAGACGATGACCGACGCCTCGCTCTGCGCCATGGGCGGGCTGACGCCCGTGCCAGTGAACAGCGCGCTGACCCACTTCCCCGAGGATTTCGACCGCACCGGGCGTTTGCCCATCGCTGCGGAGTAGGAGAGACGGCATGACCCTGATCCGCGAATTGGACACCGGGACGCCCATCCGCGTCTCCGACACAACGGTGACGCTGACCATCGACGGGCAGCCGGTGACGGTGCCGCGCGGCACCTCCATCATGGCCGCCGCGGCCAGCATGGGCACGCAAGTTCCAAAACTGTGCGCGACCGACAGCCTGGAGCCGTTCGGCTCCTGCCGCCTGTGCATCGTGCAGATCGAGGGCCGCCGGGGCTACCCGGCCTCCTGCACCACCCCGGCGGAAGAAGGCCTCGTGGTGCACACGGAAAACAGCGCCATCGCCAAGCGGCGGCGCGGGGTGATGGAGCTGTACATCTCCGACCACCCGCTGAACTGCCTGACCTGCTCGGCCAACGGCGATTGCGAATTGCAGGACATGGCGGGCAAGGTGGGCCTGCGCGAGGTGCGCTACGGCTACGACGGCGCCAACCACCTTGACGCGCCGACGGATGAGAGCAACCCGTACTTCACCTTCGAGGCCAGCAAGTGCATCGCGTGCTCCCGCTGCGTGCGGGCGTGCGAGGAAACCCAGGGCACCTTCGCGCTGACCATGGAGGGCCGCGGCTTCGCCTCCAAGATCTCCGCCGGCGGCACCGACTTCATGGGGTCCGAGTGCGTGTCCTGCGGCGCCTGCGTGCAGGCCTGCCCCACCGCGACGCTGAACGAGAAGTCGGTGATCGCGCTGGGCACGCCCGAGCATTCGGTCGTCACCACCTGCGCCTATTGCGGCGTCGGCTGCTCCTTCAAGGCGGAGATGAAGGGCGAGACCGTCGTGCGCATGGTGCCCTACAAGGACGGCAAGGCCAACGCCGGCCATTCCTGCGTGAAGGGGCGCTTCGCCTTCGGCTACGCCACCCACAAGGACCGCAAGACCAAGCCGATGATCCGCGCGGCGATCACCGACCCGTGGCAGGAGGTGACGTGGGAACAGGCTATCGCCCACGCGGCCAGCGAGTTCAAGCGCATCCAGGCGCAGTACGGCCGGGACAGCGTCGGCGGCATCACCTCCTCGCGCTGCACCAACGAGGAAACCTTCCTGGTGCAGAAGCTGATCCGCGGCGCGTTCGGCAACAACAACGTCGATACCTGCGCCCGGGTCTGCCACTCGCCCACCGGCTACGGCCTCAGCGCCACGCTGGGCACCTCGGCGGGCACCCAGGATTTTGCCTCGGTCGATCATTCCGACGTGATCCTGGTGATCGGCGCCAACCCGACGGACGGGCACCCGGTGTTCGCGTCGCGCATGAAGCGGCGGCTGCGCGCCGGCGCCAAGCTGATCGTCGCCGACCCGCGGCGCATCGACCTCGTGCGCTCCCCGCACATCGAGGCGCAGCACCACCTTCCGTTGCTGCCCGGCACCAACGTCGCCCTGCTGAACGCGATGGCCCACGTGGTCGTCACCGAGGGCCTGATTGCCGAGGACTACGTGCGGGAGCGGTGCGACCTGGCGGAGTTCGAAAGCTGGGCGCGCTTCATCGCATTGGAAAACAATTCGCCCGAAGCGACGGAGCCGCTGACCGGCGTGCCGGCCGCCGAGGTCCGCGCGGCGGCGCGGCTGTTCGCCGCCGGGGGCAATGCCGCCATCTACTACGGGCTGGGCGTCACCGAGCACAGCCAGGGCACCACCACCGTGATGGCGATGGCGAACCTGTCCATGGCGACGGGCAACATCGGCAAGCTGGGCGCCGGGGTGAACCCGCTGCGCGGCCAGAACAACGTGCAGGGCGCCTGCGACATGGGCAGCTTCCCGCACGAGCTGACGGGCTACCGCCACGTGTCCGACGACACGGCGCGGGAGATGTTCGAGGACCTTTGGGGCGTGCCGATCTCCGCCGACCCCGGCCTGCGCATCCCCAACATGCTGGACGACGCGGTGGAGGGCACCTTTAAGGCGCTTTACATCCAGGGCGAGGATATCGCGCAGTCCGACCCCGACACCCAGCACGTCACCGCCGGGCTGCAGGCGATGGAGTGCATCGTCGTGCAGGACCTGTTCCTGAACGAGACGGCGAAGTACGCCCATGTCTTCCTGCCGGGGTCGTCGTTCCTGGAAAAAGACGGCACCTTCACCAACGCGGAGCGGCGCATCAACCGGGTGCGCCGGGTGATGTCGCCGCTGGGCGGCCTGGCCGACTGGGAGGCGACGGTGGCGCTCTCCAACGCGCTCGGCTTTCCCATGAGCTACAGCCACCCCGGCGAGATCATGGACGAGATCGCGCGCCTCACCCCGAGCTTCGCCGGCGTGTCCTACGCCAAGCTGGACGCGGAAGGGTCGCTGCAATGGCCGTGCAACGAGGCGGCGCCGCTGGGCACGCCGATGATGCACGTGGACCGCTTCGTGCGCGGCAAGGGCCGGTTCATGCTGACCGAGTTCGTGCCGACGGAGGAGCGCACCGGCGCGCTGTTCCCGCTGATCCTGACCACCGGGCGCATCCTGAGCCAGTACAACGTCGGTGCGCAGACCCGGCGCACCGAGAACAGCCGCTGGCACGAGGAGGACGTGCTGGAGATCCACCCCTTCGACGCGGAAAGCCGCGGCGTGCAGGACGGGGATCTGGTGGCGCTGGAAAGCCGCTCCGGCGACATCGCGCTGCGCGCCCGCGTCAGCGAGCGGATGCAGCCCGGCGTCGTCTATACCACCTTTCACCACGCCAAGACCGGCGCCAACGTCATCACGACCGACTTCTCCGACTGGGCGACCAACTGCCCGGAGTACAAAGTCACGGCGGTGCAGGTGCGGCGGACCAACCGGCCTTCGGAGTGGCAGGCGCGCTTCTTCGACGAGGACGTGTCGCTCACCCGCATCGCAGCGCCCCTCGATGCCGCGGAGTAGCGGGCGATGACCCCGGAGAAGCTGGCGCGGATGGCCAACGAGGTCGCAGCCTTCTTCCGTGCCTACCCCGAGGAGCAGGCCTGCGCCGGCATCCGCGACCATCTTGTGGCGTTCTGGACACCCAAGATGCGCTCGGGGTTCCTGGCGTTCGCCAGGGCGGGCGGGTCCGGCCTTGATCCGCTGGTGGCGAAGGCGCTGCGGAGCTGGCCGGATGCCGAAAGCCCGGTCGCCCGGGCCACCGCGCCGGCGGAAGCGGTCGGCCAGGGCGCCAGCGACGCCGGCTGACCCGTTCGGGCATGGTGCGGTTGAACGAGATCAGGGCGGGCGAGACCGCCGCGGCGCTGCCGCCGGCCCCGGATGCCGGGGTGTTCTTCATCGGGCGCATCCACACGCCTTGGACTGACCGCCTGCTTTGCCCGCGCCAGGGCCGGCTTGACGGCCCGACCTGCCGGATCGAGGTGTTTGCGCCTTGGGCACCGGCCGGGCTGGAAGGCGTGGAGCAGTATGGACATTTGGAGGTGCTGTATTGGCTGCACCATTCCCGGCGCGACCTGCTGCGGCAAAGCCCGGCGAATGACGGCTCCGCCCGCGGCACCTTCTCGCTCCGCTCCCCCGTGCGGCCCAACCCGATCGGCACCAGCTTGGTGCGCCTGCTCGGCATCGAGGGGAACAGCCTGATGGTGCGTGGCCTCGATTGCCTGGACGGCACGCCGCTGATCGACCTCAAGCCGGACCGCTGCGCTTTCACCCCCGTCGCGCCACGTCAGGCGGGCGATGACGAGGCGGCGACGTAGCGGCGTCCGGTTAGGCTTTCTGCACCTGGCGCAGCCAGTCCTGGAGATTGTAGAAATTGTCGATCCGCGCGACCCGGCCGCCGCGCAGCGTGAAGAACGCGCCCGCCGGCAGGACGTAGGTCTGGCCCCGCGCTTCCGGCAAGCCGGGGGTGGTGTGCTTGTAGATGCCGTGCACCACGAACTCGGCGGCGGCGCGGCTGCCGGAGGGGTCCGTCATCACCACGAGGTCCGCCAGGCGCTCGCTGTAGCTCTCGTCCATGCCGGCCATGAAGCGGGCGAAGGCGTCGCGTCCGATTTCCCGCCCGCCCTGGTTGATGCCATGCTCCACGTCGTCGGTCAGCAGCGCCAGCATGGCGGGGAAATCCCCGGCGTTGAACGCCGCGTAGTAGGCCCGCACCAGGGTTTCGGCATCGGTCATCACGCGTCCTCGAATAACTGCAGTTCGGCCACTGCCGCCGGCTCCGCCTGGGACCAGTCCGGCGGCCAGTCGTGGTGGTTGCGCACGGCGCCATGCTCCCGCACCGCATGGAGCCGCGCCGGGTCAAGGTCGGCCCAAAGCCAGCCCGCCGCATCCGCACCCTCGGCGATCACGCCGTCCTCGGGGAAGCCGCGGTCCGCCGGGCCGTAAACACCGGCCCGGCCGCGGTTGCAGTCGAGGGTGGCGAGCCACGGCGCGTCGCCCACGGTGGGGGACACGGCGACGAAGCACTGGTTCTCGACCGCCCGGGCGCGGGCCGACAGGCGCACGCGGTTGAAGCCGTGCATGGTGTCGGTGCAGGTGGGCACCAGGATCAGCCAGGCGCCGGCCTCGATTTGGGCGCGGACGACGGTGGGGAACTCCGCGTCGTAGCAGATGGCGATGCCGACGCGGCCCCAGGCGGTTTCGAACACGCGCTGCGGGTCGCCGGCGGCGATGGCCCAGTGCTCCGCCTCGAACCGGGTCATCACCTGCTTGTCCTGGAAGGCGAGGCGGCCGTCCGGCGCGATCAGCGGGGCGCGGTTCACGATGCGCGCGCCGGACCGCCACGGCAGCGTGCCGGGCAGCAGCCAAACGCCGTGACGCCGCGCCGCGCCGCGCATGATGCGCAGGATCTCGGGGGACGCGGCGCACACCGCGTCCCGCTCGGCCACCGGATCCGGCACCGTGCCGAAGGCGGCGGCGGTTTCCATGCAGGCGTATTCCGGCATGACCAGAAGCTGCCCGCCTCCTGCCGCGCCGGACGCGACCAGTCGGCCCAGCTTGTCGGCGTACTCCGCCAAGCTGCCGATCCGCGTGACCCCGTATTGCAGCACGCCGAGCCGCAGCGTCATATTGTGTCCTTGGCCGCGTCCCCGGCGAGGTCCTTGGTCCAGAACTGCATCAGGTGGTCCGTCTCGTCCCCGTGCCCCACGTCGCGCCAGCGCATGGTGCAGGTCAGGCCGGGGCGCGGGGCGAAGCCGCGGCGGCGCCAGAACCCGTCGAGCGGCACGGCGTCCGCCGGACGCATCGGGTGGTTGTCCGGGCGCTGCACGGCGCAGAACGCGGCGTGGCCGTAGCCGCCGAGCGACCGCGCATGGGCTTCCCGCCGCTCGAAGAACGCGACGCCCACCCCGGCGCCGCGGTATTCCCGCAGCAGCACGCTTTCCCCGAAGTAGAACCAGCGCGACGGGTCCAGCCCGGCCGCCCGGAACGGCGCCAGCACGTTGCCGGTCTCGTCCCACAGCGGCAGGCAGGAGGACATGCCCACCGGCTCCGCCCCGTTCCAGGC
>CAXTUQ010000229.1:0-8669 GCA_964247405.1 uncultured Acetobacteraceae bacterium | reverse complement strand
GCCGAACGGCTGCTGCACCTGGCGCGACATATCGACCCTGGTCGGGTCGCCGTCGGCAAGCGCAAGCCCAAACCGAAAACACCCAAGGGCTATGTCGATGGCGCAACCGCACGCGCCCACGCCGCGACCGCACGCGTCCTTGCTCAAGCCAAGGCAGGAAGACCCTGAAAGGGGTGGGTCTAAAAGCCCGCTGGCGGAGGCGATGATGTTCCCTAGCCTCAAGGTGTTCGTCACGACGCCACTCCTGCTTAATGGGAGCGGCCATCGGCAGCAGGCGAGGCTGTCGGGAGCCTGGCAGGCGTCTCTGCAGGGTGGCCGGTCTGGCAGCGTCCCTCCCCTGCGACTTGGGCGCTTGGCGTCCGTTCCGTTATTGAAAGAACCGGTTGGCCGGACGCGGCAGGCCCAGGTGGTCGCGCAGCGTCGCGCCTTCGTATTCCTGACGGAAGATGCCGCGCCGTTGCAACTCGGGCACCACCAGGTCCACGAAGTCGTCGAGGCCCTGCGGCACGGTCGGGAACATCACGTTGAATCCTTCCGCGGCGTCGGCCTCCAGCCAGGCTTGCATGATGTCGGCGATCTCCCCGGCCGTACCCACCATCTGCAAGCCGGCGTAGCCGCCAGCCAGTTGCGCCAGTTGCCGCACGGTCAGGTTGTCGCGCCGGGCCTGGGCTACGAGGGCGGCCTGGCCGCTCTGGCCCTGGTTCGTCGGCGGCAGCTCCGGCAGCGGCGCGTCGAGGTCGAAGCCGGAGGCGTCCACGCCCAGGCGTATGGACAGGTTCGGGATGCCGCTGTCGGGATGCACGAGGCTGTCGAGCAGCGCCTTTCTCTCCTGCGCTTCCTGCGTCGTGCGGCCGACCACGACGAGCGCGCCGGGCAGCACCTTGAGGTGGGCGGGGTCGCGGCCCCCCGCACGCATCCGCGCCGACAGGTCCGCCCGGAAGCTGCGTCCGTCCTCCAGCGTGCGGCTGCTGCCGAACACCACCTCCGCCGTCTCGGCCGCAAGCTGCCGCCCGGCGTCGCTGGCGCCCGCCTGCACGATCACCGGCCAGCCCTGCACGGGACGCGCGATGTTGAGGGGGCCGCGCACCCGCAGGTGCGCGCCCCGGTGATCCAAGACGTGCATCTTGTCGGGGTCGAAGAAGATGCCGGTTTCCTGGTCCCGCACCCAGGCGTCGTCCGCCCAACTGTCCCACAGGCCCGTGACAACCGCGTGGAACTCGCGCGCCCGGCGGTAGCGCTCGTCGTGCTCCACGTGCTCGTCCCGGCCGAAGTTGAGGGCGGCGTCGGGGTTGCTGGTCGTCACCACATTCCACCCGGCCCGCCCGGCGCTGATGTGGTCCAGCGAGGCGAAGCGCCGGGCGATGTGGTACGGCTCGTCGAACGTCGTGCTGGCGGTGGCAATCAGGCCGATGCGCTTCGTCATCATCGCCAGCGCCGACAACAGGGTGAGCGGCTCGAAGGAGGTGGCCGTCGCGCTGCGGCGGAGCGCGGACATCGGCATGTTCAGCACGGCCAGGTGGTCGGCCATGAAGAAGGCGTCGAAACGCCCGCGCTCCAGCGTTTGGATCAGGCGGACTAGGGCGTTCAAGTCGAAGTTGGCGTCCGGCCAGGCGCCGGGCATCCGCCACCAGGCGGTGTGGATGCCGACCGGGCGCATGAAGGCGCCGAGGTGGAGCTGCTTGACCATGGATGCCCCTTGGGATGCACGCACCCGCGCGGGCGCGCGGTGTCGTCAAGATGCGGATGGGAGGCGCCCAGGAAAAGGGGCCTGCCGGCGTCCTGTCCCATGAGCTACGCCGCACCCTCCGTGTTGAAGCTGGCGTCGAAGGCCCGGCTCACCTCCAGGGGCTGGCGGAGCAGCCCGAACTCAAGCGCATGACCTGCTGCCGCCTGCAACTCGGCGACCAGTGCCGGGGTCACGCCCGCGGGCTTCGTGCGCTCCGTTTCGTAGGCCCGGCGCAGCACCGGCTCGGGCAGGCCCGTGAGGGCGGCGTTGTAACGGGCGTAGTCGGGGATATGCCCCTCCGCCCAAGCCCATGCGCTCCGGAAGCGGCCGAGGAAGTCGGCC
Organism: uncultured Acetobacteraceae bacterium; assembly: GCA_964247405.1. GTDB lineage: Bacteria > Pseudomonadota > Alphaproteobacteria > Acetobacterales > Acetobacteraceae > CAHJXG01. Next base: position 6,601 of record CAXTUQ010000229.1, on the reverse strand, counting down.
AGCGCCGTCCGCTTGGCCTCCATCGCCCCCTCATGCGCCGCCACCAGCGTGACCGCAGGCGTCAGCCCACTCCCGTCCACCAGCACGCGGGCGCCGAACCGCAGCACCTCAAGGGAAACATAAGGTTCCCACACCGCCCAGGCATCCACGGCGCCGGACCGGAACGCCAGCGACGCGTCGGAGGGCGGCAGCAAGGCGATGCCGACGCCGGCCGGGGGCACGCCCGCCTGCTGGAGCGCCGAGCGGATCAGGTACTGTCCCCAGCCGCCCCGGTTGCCTGCCACCTTGCGGCCTTGCAGGTCGGCGACGCTGCGGATGGGCGAGTCCTGCTTGACCAGGATCGCCTGGGCCGCCGCCGAGGACCGCCCGGCGCCGATGGCGCGCAACGGCGCCCCGGCGGAGAACGAGGTCAGGAAGGCGAGGTCGCCCTGGTAGCCAACATCCAAGGCCCCGGCGTTCAACGCCTCCAGCAAGGGGGCGGCCGCGGGGAACTCGGCCCATTCAAGCGTGTAGGGCAGGTCCTTGGCCACGCCCGAAACTTCAAGCAGGGACCGCAAGCCGCCCTTCTGGTTGCCCACGCGCAGCACGTCCGGGCGTTCGGCCGCCTGCGTCGGACCCGCCGCAACGGTTGCAGCGGCAGCCGCCACCAGTCCCCGCCTGGATATGCCGCGTGCTTGCATGGCTATACTCCTCATGAATAGCGGCGCAGCCCGACCCGGCTACGGCGCGGTGTCGGCTTGCGCGCTTGGCAGGCGCCCCGCCTGCATCAGTTGCGTGACGGCCCGCTGCATGTCGGGGAGGCTGGGCCACAGACTGCGGTCCAGCTCCTCCACCTGCGGGTCCACGGCGATGAAGCAAAACGCTCCGCCCTGGCTCACGGCTGCCCCGGCGAACCGGCCGGACACCTCGATGACGTGCGATCGATGCATGATGCATTCTCCAGAACCCGCCAGACCGGGCGGTCCCAGCTTCGCCAGAATGCACGCATGCTCAAGCGCAGAATGAGCTGCGCGATCATTATGCAAGGACCGGCTCCGGAGGGGACAGAAAAGGGTAAGCCATCCTGCCGCGGCCCCATCCCGGGAAACATGCGGCCATGCCGGTTTCACCGGTCTGAAAAGTCCGTGGTTGCTGCCTGCCGGGCGGCGTGGGCCGCCGCCGTTCAAGCGCCTGCGTCAGCCCTTCCGGGGCGCGGCGCCGGGCGACGGGTGGTCCAGCACCGGATGGGGCAGCGGCAATGCCTGCCGGGTCCAGGCCGGCCGCGGCAGGACGGCGAGCAGGTAGGCCCCTGCGCTCAGCGCGGTGATCCAGAAGCTGCTTGGCCAGTCAGTGCTGAACGCGAGCGCGATGCCGAGCCAGGCCTCCGCCAGCGCCAGGGCCATCGAGAGCAGGATGCCCTTGCCCACGCCGCCCGTCAGGCGCTGCGCCGTCGCCGCCGGGCCGACCATGAGCGAGAACACCAGGAGGACGCCGACGATCTGCGCGCATTCCGCGGTTGCCAGCGCCATGATGGCCAGGAACAGCACGGAGTACAGCCGCAGCGAGACGCCCTTCGCCTCCGCCAGCTCCGGCTGCAGGCTGGCGAACAGCAGCGGCCGGGAGATGACGGCGAGCGCCGCCAGGCTGATGATGCCGAGCGCAGCCAGCGTCCAAACGGTGCCCTCGTCCACGGCCAGCACGTTGCCGAACAGCAGCGCCGTCGCCTGCGTCGCGAAGGCGGTGTAGAAGTGCAGGAACAAGAGGCCGAACCCGAGCGACAGCGACAGCACGAGGCCGATGGCGACGTCCCGCTGCGCCAGCCGTTCCCCCATCAGCCCCATGCCGACCCCGGCGGCCACGGTCGTCAGCACGAGGCCCCAAAGCGGCGCGACGCCGACGAGGAACGCGCCCGTGGCGCCGGTGAAGCCGACATGGGCCAGCGCGTGCCCGGCAAACGTCTGGCCGCGCAGCACCAGGAAGTAGCCGACCGCGCCCGAGACGACCGCGACCACGCCCGCCGCCGCGAAGGCGGTCCGCATGAAGTCATAGTCAAGCATGGCCGGGGTGCACGCCGGAGGAGCCGTGCCGGCCGTCCGGGGCGTCATGCCGGTGGTCGTCGCGCTCCGCGTCGTGACGGCCGGACATCACGAAGATCCTGCCGTTCACGCGCACCACGTCGATCTCCGACCCGTAAAGCCGAGACAGCACGGGACCGGTGATCACCTCATCCACCGTGCCAAGCGCCGCCTGGCCGCGGCCGAGGTAGAGCACCCGGTCAAGCGCGCCGAGCAGCGGGTTCAGCTCATGCACGCTGAACAGCACGGTGATCCCAAGCTCGGCCTGCAGCGACCGCGCCAGCTCCACCACGCCACGCTGATGGTGCGGGTCGAGGCTGATCAGCGGCTCGTCCAGCAGCAGCAGGCGCGGGCGTCCGATCAGCGCCTGGGCCAGCAGCAGGCGCTGCCGCTCGCCGCCGGAGGTTTCCGTCAATGGGCGCCGGGCCAGGTCGCGCGCGCCAACCAGGTCGAGCGCCCGGTCCACCTCCGCCCGGGCTGCCTTGCCGATGACGGGCAGGCCCAGCCGGTGGCCGTCCACCACCCCGGCGACGAAGTCCCAGCCGCTGAGCCTCATGCTGGCAACGCCGCCGCGGACCTGCGGCATGTAGCCGACCGCCGGGTTGCCGCGCGCCGCCGGGCGGCCGAGGACGTGGATGGCGCCCCGGCTCGGCGGCACCAGCCCGAGGACCGCGCGCATCAGCGTCGTCTTGCCGGCGCCGTTCGGCCCCAGCACGCCCACGAACTCGCGGGCGCCGACCTCCAGGTTGACGCCGGACAGGATTGGGCGGCCGCCGAGGTCCAGGTGGACGCCGCGGAACTCGATTGCGTTCAAGTAGGGGGCGCTCAAGCGGGGTCGCTCACGCGGGCGGCTTCGGCAGCGCCCGGTCGATGGCGTCCAGCTCGCCCAGTATCCACGCCTGGTATCCCTTGCCGGCCGGCTCCGTCTCGGTCGCGCCCACCACCGGGATATGCGACGCCCGAGCCAGCTTCTCCATGCGTGCCGCGACCGGGTTGGAGGCCTGGCTGTTATACACCAGCAGCTTGGCCTTACGCGTCTTCAGGTCGTCCTCAAAGGCGGCGATGTCGGAGGCGCTCGGCTCGGTGTCGTTCATCACCGACAACTGGAACGACTGGTTCCGCACCTCCATGCCGAGGGCCGTGAACATGGTGCCGAACACCGGTTCCGTCGCCGTCACCGGCGTGCCGGCCAGGCGTGCCCGCAACGTGGCGATCTTGGCCTGAATCGGCTGCACGGAGGCCTGGAAGGTGGCCAGGCGCTGCCGGTAGCCGTCCCCGTGCGCGGGATCGGCGCTGGCCAGGCTGTCGGCCAAGGCTTGCGCGAGCGCCAGCATGGCCGCCGGGTCGTACCAGATATGCGGGTTGTCGCCGGGCTTCTTGCCAAGGAGGTCGGCCACCACGATGGTCTTTCGGTCTGAACTGCGGGCGGCCCCGAGCAGCTTTTCCATCCAGGGGTCGTAGTCGATGCCGTTATAGATGACGATCCGGGCCGCCGATATCCCCCGCGCGACGGAGGGGCTGGCTTCGAACAGATGCGGGTCCTGGTCGGGATTGCTGAGCACGCTCGTCACCTTGACGCCGGGGCCGCCGATCTGCTGGGCGATGTCGCCGTAGAAATTCTCGGCGGCCACGACCGGCACCGGGCCGCGCGCCGCCTGGGACCAGGCCGGCGGGGCGGCCAAGCCAAGGCACGCCAGGCTTCCGGCCACAGCGGCCATCAAGGCAAATCTCGACATGCAGGACCCCCCTTGCACGGGCGCCTGCCAAGGCCGCCCGGCGATTGCTCAAGCTCCACACTATGGCATTGCCTGAATTGAGACAATGTATCAAGTTTCCGGCCCGGTTGGCAGCAGCGGGGATGGATGGGGATGAGACGGCGTCAGGCCATCGTGCTGAGCAGCGCCATGGGGGCGTTCGTCGGCGTCCCCGTGCTGGCGGCGGATCTTCCTTCTGCGCCGTCCCGGACGGTTCCGCCGGCGCCGCCGCCCGCGGTCAACCTCGGCAGCGACATAGTGCTCGACGACATCTCCGTCGTCGCGCAGCGGCTGGACGCCGCACGCACCGCCATCCAGCCCAGCCTCGGCGCCACCGTGTACCGCTTCGACCGCGGCGCCCTCGAGACCCTGCCGGGAGGCGACCAGGCGCCCTTGCAGCAGGTCCTGCTGCAATCGCCCGGCGTCGCGCAGGACAGCTTCGGCCAGGTGCATATCCGCAACGAACATGCGGACGTGCAGTACCGGCTGGACGGCGTGCAACTGCCCGAAGGCTTGTCCGTGTTCGGCCAGACCTTGGAAACCCGGTTCGCCCATTCGCTGTCGCTGATCACCGGCGCCTTGCCCGCCCAGTACGGCTTCCGCCAGGCCGGCATCGTGGATATCACCACCAAGTCCGGCACCACCGACCCCGGCGGCGCCCTCACGATGTATGGCGGGTCGCGCAGCACCTTGCAGCCCAGCTTCGAGTACGGCGGCCGGGCGGGCGCGATCGACTATTACGTCACCGGCGAGTACCTGCACAGCAACATCGGCATCGAGAACCCGGCTAACACCTTCAACGCGCTGCACGACACGACCGACCAGTTCCGCGGCTTCGCCCACGTCTCCGGCATCCTGGACGGCACGACGCGCATCAGCCTGCTCGCCGGCACCTTCCACGGCGATTTCCAAATTCCCAACCGCGGCGGCCTGCAGCCGGACCTCGGCCTCACAGTCAACGGGCAGAACAGCACCGACAGCGCCAGCCTGACCTCGCATCAGCGGGAGCTGACGCATTTCGGCATTCTGTCGCTGCAGAAGCAGTACGGCGCGCTGGACGTGCAGACCTCGTTGTTCACCCGCTACAGCAGTCTGTATTACACGCCGGACCCGCTGGGCGACCTGCTGTTCGGCGGCATCGCGCAGACGGCGGCGCGGTCTAGCTGGGCCAACGGAACCCAAACCGACGCGAGCTGGCACGTCAGCGCCAACCACACGATCCGCGCCGGGTTCCTGGCGCAGGCGGAGCGGTCAGTGGCGAAGTCGAACTCGCTCGTGCTGGCGGTGGACGACAGCGGCGCCCAAACCAGTGACCAGCCCTTTGCGGTGGGGGACAGTTCCGGCAAGACCGGATACACCTACGGCGTGTATCTCCAGGACGAGTGGCGCATCCTGCCCTCCGTCACGGTCAACTACGGCGGCCGATTCGACGTGGTGGACGCCTACGCCAAGGACAACGCGTTCAGCCCGCGGGTCAACGTGGTGTGGACGCCGCTCCCGGGTACGACGCTGCATGCCGGCTATTCCCGCTATTTCACGCCGCCGCCGTTCGAGCTGGTCGGCAACCAGACGCTGAGCCGGTTCGCCGCCACCACCGGGGCGGCGAACCCGACCGGCGACACGACCGTCAAGGCGGAGCGCGCCAACTACTACGACGTAGGCGCCAGCCAGGTGATCCTGCCCGGCCTCACCCTCGCCGTGGACGGCTATTTCAAGACCGCGCACAACCTGATCGACGAAGGGCAGTTCGGCGCGCCGGTCATCCTCACGCCCTACAACTACGACCGCTCGCAGCAGCACGGGGTCGAGGTGTCGGCGACCTATGACCGCGGGCCGTTGTCGCTGTACGGCAACGTCGCCTACTCGCGCGGCATCGGCAAGACCATTACCTCGTCGCAGTTCAACTTCAGCCAGGCTGACCTGGACTACATCGCGCGGCGCTACATCCACCTCGACCATGACCAGCGTTGGACCGGCTCCGGCGGTGCGGCCTACACGCTGAACCCTTTAAGCCGGTTCCCGACGCGGCTGTCGGCCGACCTGATCGTGGGCAGCGGACTGCGGCGAGGCGGGGACACGCCGAACGGCCGCGCGTTGCCGGGCTACTACACGGTCAACCTGTCGGCCGTGCAGCGGGTGCAGCTTGTGGCCGGGAAGCCGACGGAGTTGCGGCTCGACGTGATCAACCTGCTCGACCGCCGCTACGAGATCCGGGACGGAACCGGGGTGGGCGTCGGTGCGCCGCAATACGGGCTGCGCCGCGCGATCCTCGCGGGCCTGACGCAGCGGTTCTGACCTTATGCCCGCGTGAGCCAGGCGAGCGCCGCCCCGATGGCGACCGTCGCCAGCAGGGCCAGCGTGGCCAGCGCATTGATCTCGGGCGTGAGGCCGGAGCGGAGGCGGCCGAAGATCAGCACCGGCAAGGTCGGCTCAAAGCCGCCCAGGAAAAAGGAGCGGATGAAGTCGTCAAAGCTGTTCAGCGCGGCCAGCAGCCCGGCGCCGGCCAGCGTGCGGCCGAGCCAGGGCAGCTTGACCAGCCAGAACACGACGACCGGCCCCGCGCCCAGATCCTGCGCGGCCTCCATCAGCTCGGGCGGCAGGGTGGCGAGCCGTGCCCCGATCATCAGCGCCGCCAAGGGCGTGGCGTGCACGACGTGGCCGAGCAGCACGGCAAGCGGCCCCGGGTCCAGACCCACCGCGCGGATGGCGATGCGGAGCGCGATGGCGTGCACGATCCCGGGCGTCGCGAGCGGCACCAGCGCCCCGGCCAGCAGCAGCCACCGCCAGCCCGGC
>CAXTUQ010000228.1:0-8697 GCA_964247405.1 uncultured Acetobacteraceae bacterium | reverse complement strand
TGCTCCGACGGCGCGTTCTGATGGCGGCATGATCCACGCAAAGCGCGGGAGAACCTCCAGAGCGGGTCAACTTCACATGGCATCTCGCCGCCGGAGACACGGCCCTTGCCCGTGGCCTGTTCAGCGCGGCGTTGGAACCGTTCGGGCTCCTGCTCGGCGCTTTGGGCGGTGCCGGCTGCGGCCTCGCCATCCAGCGCGAAACCAGCCGTCGCCGGCATGACCTTGGTGGAAAGGCTCGCCGCCTCCTTCTGACCGAGCGCGCCGGCGCCTACGACGCCAGGGCGGCGGACCGCTTTGCTTATCGCCGGCTCGTCCCGGATGTCCTGCCCACCCGCCCGCGGGCTTCACGCGAGCGGGCCTTGATCACCGCGCCCGTCTCAGCGCCATAGGTGCCGACCTCGATGACGGCGGCGCCGTGCATCCCGATGACGGCGATGCCGTGCACCGCTTTGGCCTCACGGGCAGCCGCATGGAAAGCCGCTATGTCCGGTATTGGGTGCTGCGCCATGCGGACCGCGATGCGGACCACCTGGCGGCCACTTTGGCTGACGCCCTCAGCCTGTCGCGCAAGCAGAAGCGTGGCCTGGTGTTGCCGGAGTGGCCGCTCCCGCGTGCCTCCGTCACGCCACCACGAAAGCCCGCCAGGCCGCGCGGCCGGTCGCCTCGCGCAGCACGCCCGCTGCCATCAGCGGCCTGCAGCCGGAACAGCTCCTGCCCGGCCCGCTGCGCCGCGTCCGTCACCGCATCGAGGAACCCAGGCAGCCAGGCCGGCCCGATGGTGAGGCCGAGGGGTTCCAACCGGCCGGGCGTCGCGGACCAGATCGGCAGCGCCAGCGACGGCGTGCTGCCCGCCTGCTTCCAGGCACAAGCCGCGAGGACCAGCGCGGCCGTGTTGAGCCGGTCGGCCCGCACCAATCCCCGGCCCTGCTCCGACCATGCCTGCGCAGCCTGGGCCGCCCGCAGCAGAGCCGGAACCGTGGGGGCGCCGAACGGCCTGTGGCATGGCGGCCCAGCCAGTCGGCCAGAGCCGCGCTGGCGTCGGCCAACGGCCCGAACAGGGCTACGGCGTCTCCGTCCGCGGCTTGGCCTGGCCGCGGGAAGTGCGCCGGGCGGCTCCAGCCCGGTCTCGTCGGGCTTGTCCATCCAAGGCTGGCAGAACCAGGGGTTGTTTTGCTTTGAGCAGTGCAATCAGAACCGGGCACAATCAGCGTGTTGAGCCTCGACGACTGCATCGGCGGCTTGCGCGAACGAGTGCACTGTTCGGCAATTCCACTTTTGCTGCTGCACTGTGAGCTGACAGGGTCAGGTACGCGTGCACGGTCCGATGTCGATTTGCGGCGTGGCTACCGACCCCGGACGTCGTAGCCGCCCGATCTCGGCCGAGTCACGGCCGGCGCCTGGGACAGGGCCGCTGGGCCGCGTAAGCTGGCGCCATGCCCGACGATGAGAGTGATCCGTCAAGCTCCGTCCAACTCAGGCTCGACGGCTTCGAAGGCCCGCTCGACCTGCTGCTGGAGCTTGCGCGGCGGCAGCGGGTCGACCTCGCCCGCATCTCGATCGTCACGCTGGTCGACCAATACCTGGATGCCGTCACAGGTGCCGAGCGGACCGATCTGATCCAGGCGGCCAATTGGCTGGTGATGGCGGCGTGGCTGACCTGGCTGAAGTCCCGCCTGCTGCTGCCGGTCGACCCTGGCGAAGTCGGGGAGGCTGAGCAGGCCCAGCATGTCCTGACGCAGCGCCTGGCCGAGCTGGACCGCGTGCGGGCCGTGGCCGTTTGGCTGGACGGCCAGCCCCAGCTCGGCTGGGACACGTTCGAGCGCGGCCACCACGAATGGCCCGAGGCCGCAGTTCCGGTGGCCAACACCACGATGCTGGCCGAAGCCTGCCTAGGCGTGTTCCGCCTGGCCACCGTCCGTCCTGTTGCGGTGTATCAGCCGCGCCGCATCGTGGAGTGGACGCCGCACCAGGCGATGAACCGGATGGAGGCGATCCTCCACGAGCACCCGCAAGGCGGCAATCTGCTCGACTTCGTTCCGACCCTGCCCGCCGGGCTGTCCAACCGCGAACAAAGCCTGCGCGTCGCCATCGCGAGCACGTTCGTCGCGGGTCTTGAACTGGCGCGCGAGGGATGCGTCCACCTGCATCAGGATGCCGCCTTTGCGCCGATGAGGGTCGAGGCGGCGCAAGGCATCCAAGCACTGGAACGGGAACGGACCATCGAACAGATCGAGTAAGCCGTGGCCGGCCCGGCAATGGGCAAGCCGACGGGCTTTCAGCAAAAGGCGCTTCAACCCGAACCGGCATCCGGCCTACGCTCATCCTGGACGGGCAAGCGGATAGGCGACGATGGGTCGTCAACTCGTGCCGGGAGTCGAGGTCGACCACGCTGGCCAGCGCTGGCGGATTCACCGTGTGCTTGGACCGGACGCTGTCCTGCTGGCCAACGACGCCGGCGAGATCGTTTCAGCCGCGCCGACACGGATCGATTTCGCTGGGGAGGTCACCATCGCAGCGCCGGCCCGCGCACCGGACGCGAGGCCGAGCCTGAGAAGCGCGCTTGCCTGACCCTGCCGGAGCTGGAGCGGGTGCTCGCGCTGGTGGTCGACACCTGCAACCACACGACCCATGACGGGATCGGCGAACGGCCGATGGGCCGCACCCTTGCCTGGTATCGCCGGCCGGAACTCCGCGATGCCGGCCGCATCCCGCCACGGCTGCCGTCCGGCCGGCTGCTGCTCGACTTCCTGCCGCACGAGGCACGGGCACTGACGCGCTCCGGCCTCCGCCTGTTCCGGGTTGACTGCAGCTCGCCTGGCCTGCTGCCGTTGTGGCGGCGGGACAACGGGTGCCGGGTCGAAGGCATCGTGGTCTACGATCCGCGCAGCCTGGCACAGGCCTGGGCGCTGGACGAGGCCACAGAGACCTACCTTGCGGTGCCGACCCGGGTGCCCCGGCCGGACATGACACTGGCGCAGAGCGAGGCGTCCCGCCGCGCCCTGCAAGCCTTCAGGGCGCAAGACCGCACCGAGGGCCGCTTGTTCGAGAACGTGGCGAAGATCAAGGCCATTGAAGCGGCTGCAGCCGTGCCCAGCAGGCACACCAGCGGCTCGACCGCATCCTTCGTTCCGAGCGGCGCATGCGTCCGGACAACCTGCTGGTGGGCATCCTCCAGGCGCTCGGCCGCGAGCCGACACGGCGGCACACGGTCGCACAGCTGCGCAGCGAGGCTTGCCGGGCGATGCAGGACGTCGGCCTGCGCCTGCTGCTGCTCGACGACTTGCACAACATCAGCGGCAGCGGCATCGGACCCATGCTGGTCGATCTCCGAAACCTCGGTTCGGTGACCAGCGTGTCGCTCGGCTGCTTCGCCACCAAGGACATCGCCGCGATCTTCCGCCGCGACGAGCAGCTTGCCAACCGCTTAGAGCTGATGACCCTGCCGCGTTGACAGTTGGATGACACGGACTATGCCAAGTTGCTGGCGACCTTTGCGCAGATTTTGCCGCTTCGGCGCCCCTCGCATCTGACCGACCCGGACCTGGCGCAAGCCTTCCTCGTGGCGGCAGGCGGGTTGATCGGCAGCATCGCCAGCTTGCTCCGCCAGGCTGCGGTCGAGGCGATCCGCACCGGGCACGAATGCATCGGCCGGTCCATGCTCGCCCATGCCCACGGCAGCCTGCCGGAGCGGATCGAGGCCGTCGCCGATGCCACGGACCTGTAGCCTGCCCAGCTTGCCGGACGCCCGCGACGACGAACTGGCGTTGGCAGCGGATGCCTGGCCGCCCACCTCCGATCTGGCCGCGCGCTGCTGCCGCTGGAGCCGCTTCACGCACTGCGCCGGCCGATGCTGTGGCCGCAGCGGCCGAAGCGCCTGCCAGACGAACTCGTCAGCAGTTGGCTTTGGCGAACAGCCGTCGCCGCGGGTATTCCGCCCCGGGTCTTTGCCAGGCAGGTCACTGGCCGCGACGGAAGCGACATCGACCGCATTGCAACACTGTCCCGCCTGCCTTGCGGGCGATGGCCGGCCATACCTCCGGCGTTCATGGCGCCTGGCGCATGTCGTCGTCTGCCTGGACCAAGGATGCCGCCTGCATGATCGCTGTTGGCAGTGCGACAGGCCCGTGATGCCGCTCGCCCAGCGTACGGCCGATCCGGTCCCGTGCTGTCCATTTTGCCGCGTGGTGCTTGCTGAAGCGCCAGCAGTCCCGGGTCGGGGTCGCCGGCGCCAAGCGGCTTTGCGGGAGCTGTTGCTTCATCTTGCCCTCCGCATTCCGGCTGACAAGCGGAGCCGGCATTTGGACGCGCTGCGGCGTTGCTTCGGGGCCGCGGTCCGGGCCCGCGTCGCCGAACGCGAGACCGTTGTTGCCAGTTTGCTGCCTGCGTCAATGACCGCCTGGTTCGGCCGGCCCGCGGACAGGCGGCATGCGGAGAACCTGCAGATGCTTGCCGAAGGCCTGAGCCACGCGAGCCTGGCCGTCGCCGCGCGGCAGAACAGACGTTGGATGCATCGAACCCTCAATGCAAAGCGCACCATCCAAGGTGGCGCCCGTGCGGAGCGTGCAGGGCGCAGCCGCGCGCTGCCCGACTACTCCGCGACGGCGCGCACGCTGACCTGGAAGCTGATCGAAGGCCAGCGGGAGCGTGTGGAGCAGAATGCGCGCCATGGCGTCCAATCCGCCGACCAGAACCGGTAGCGCAGCCGGCCATGGCCATCCGGCAACGGCGCGTACGGATCGGCCTGCACCTCCTCGACCCCGCGCAGCGCCCAGGTCGTGGTCCAGTGTTCCCATAGCCACGCCACGGCTGCTGGGGCGTCCGGCCCAAGGCGTAGGATTCGTGCCGGCACCGGCACCAGGGCGTGGAGGTCGAGCGGACAATCCGTGTTCCCGGCCGCCTCGCCCGCGCGCCGGTCCTGCTGCTCGACCTGCTCGCGCAACTGCCCGGCGAGGATGCGCGCGCCCTCGACGGAGATGCCGCGCTCGGAGGGCGGCGGGGTCAGCAGGGCGTGGACCCAGTCCTCCTCTAGGCGGTCGTAGTCCGTCGCCCAAGGGATGATCCCTGGACCGGCGGCGGCCCTGCGAAAGGCGGACAGGTCGTCGAGCGGCCCGGTGATGGTCAGGACATGCGGGAGCCACTCGGGGTTCGGCAAGCAGAGCACGTCGCTGCGCCCGTCACCTTGCGGCGGCGCGTCCGGCGCCGGTGCGGGATGTGCGGACCGCGGCGGGACGGCGGCCGGCACCTCCAAGCCCGACGCCTGCAGCGCCCGCTCGCGCTTCCGTTGGCGGTCGGTGCCCGGGACGAGGTGCGCGAGCCGTGGTGGCCGCCCAACCTTCGACTCGGGCGGCGCGCCCTTGCGTGAAACGGTCTTCTTTCGGGCGCCGTTCCTCGCCCTCTTTCCCGCCCCGCCCGGCTTGGCCACGATCAGAGACCGAGCAGCTTGGCCGGGCTTTCGCTGACCAGCTTGGCCCGGCGGACATACCCCCGCATGGTGCGCAGGTCCTTCTGCCGCGTGTGGTCCATGATCTGCTCATCGCGGGCGCCGTTGACGTAGGCCTGGGTGATGAAGCCGGCGCGCAGCCCGTGCGGGCTGAGCCGCTCGCCGGGCGCGACCGCCAGCCCGGCCAAGGCGGCGCGCTTGGCGAGGATCTTCCGCACTGCGTCGGGATGCAGGCCGCGGCTGCCGATCACGCCCCGCCCGTCGATGCCGCGGAACACCGGGCCATACCGGCATCCCGAGGCCTGCAGCCAAGCCTCCATGGCGCGCACCGGGCACCGGTCCGGCGACCCGCCCCGGGGCACGCCGATGCTGACGCCCTTGCCGGTCTGGTCGCCCTTGGCGCGGGGAATGAGCAGGCGCAGCCCGTCATGGGTCAGTTGCATATGCTCGCGTTCCACCGCCACCAGCTCGGAGCGCCGCAGTGCGCCGGCGTAGCCGAGCAGCAGCAGCGCCCGGTCCCGCTGTCCAGCGAGGGTGTTGCCGCAGGCCGCGACCAGGCGGGTCAGCTCCACCGTCATCAGGGCGGCCGCTTGCTTGGCCGGGCGGCCGTGCTTGCGCCCGATGCCGCGCAGGGTGTTGCGGATGGCGGGATGGGCAGACGGCCAGGGCAGGCCGGCCAGGCGGTGCGCCCGGCTCAGCGCCGCCAGCCGCTGCACCAGGGTGCTGGTGGCATGGGTCGGCGCCAGGGCGGCGAGGTAGGCGCCGACGGTTTCAGGCGCCGCGGGCAAGGGTGGCCATCCGGCTGCCGCGCACCAACTGCAGAAGTGTTGCCAAGCGGCGCGGTAGGCGCGCAAGCTGGCTGGAGCCAGAGCCTGGCCGGCGAAGTCCATGGCGGCTGCCAGCGCGGCCATGGCCTCGGCCGACACCGGCGGGCTCGCGGCGATCGCAGTCCCCTCCCTTGTCGCCGCGGGTGCGGCGTTGTCGGGCAGGACGGCCGGAAGCGAGGCATCGGACATCGCGGCGCTGAGTCCTCGGTTATGAACAACGCCATAACTGACAATAAGGCGAAACTCCAGCGGTCGTGATAAGCAACACTTATCACGCCCTATTTTGTCGGCCAGGCCTGGGCAGCATGGGCCGGCGCCCATACGCAATACGGTGTTGAGGGGCCGAACATGCCGAAAAAGCTGACCACCACAGTCGATCCCGCCGTCTACGACGGGCTGCACCGCGTCGTGGGTCGCCGGCGGATCAGCCGCGTCCTCAACGACATCGCCCGGCCGCACGTCGTGGGCCAGGACCTCTCCGCCGGCTACGCCGCCACGGCCGCCGACGAGGCCCGCGAACGCGAAGCGGACACCTGGAGCGACGGCCTGATCACCGACGGTCCGAGGCGTTTCCAAACAGATCGGACGCACCGGCCATCGGTTCGTTCGACGCGGGCGTCAACGCGCCGCCTGTGCCCGCTGAGACGGCGGTGTTGGTCCGAGCAAGATGCGAACCCGGCAGGTCACGCAGGCTGCTTAGGCCGAATTGCGACAGGAAGCGCGGGGTCGTCACCCATAGAGTAGGCCGCCCCGGCGCTTCCTTGCGGCCCCACGGCTTCACCAGCCCGCTCTCCAGCAAAAGGTCCATCGTCGTTTGCGCGACCGCCACCCCGCGGACGGCCTCGATGTCGGCCCGGGTGACGGGCTGGTGCAGCGCGACCACCACGAGGGTTTCCATGGCCGCCCGCGGCAGGCGGCGCGCCTCGGTCATCAGTCCCCGGACCTGCGCGGCAAGGTCCGGCGCCGTCCGGAACGTCCAGCCCTCCCCTGCCCTGGCCAGGACCACCCCGCGGCCGGCGCAGTGCTTCTCCAACGCCGTGAACACCACGCCAGGGTCGAGGTCGCGCGGCAGCATGGGCGCCAGGCGCTGCCAGGTCACCGGTTCGGGACTGGCGAACACGATCGCCTCCGCAAGCCGCAGCACCTCGATGGGAACCTCGAAGACGTCCATGACGGGCAAGGTGGGGCGTGTGACGGGCGGGCGCCAGCGCGTCGAGCAGGGCCGGCTGAAAGTCTGATCAGAGAGCATTCAGTGCAGCGCTTAAGGTCAAAGTGCACTCGTCAAAGCAAATCGACGCGTCTATCCAAGGCTGACGGAACCAGGGGGCATCGTCCTCCTTCACCATCAGCATCCCTCCTTGGCTCGGACATCCTTTTCGAAATATTGTTCATATATTGTTAATGTTAACCACATTAACGTTTTTGAAAGAAAACCGTAAATTTTCTTTCGTATCCAAGACAGTCTAGTTTTTCTATTTGTGTTGAAAAAGGGAAACGCATTTCCGGCACGGCCAGCCGCCAGCCCCGTTACGTCCGCTGAACGGGCTTTGCGGACGTGATCTGCGATCCTTGCCGCTGGTTGCATGATTAGCTAACCGGGTGCCCGAAGGAGCGCTGCCATGCCCGTCGTCAACGTCCACGAAGCCAAGACCACCCTGTCCGCCCTGCTGGCCCGCGCGCAGGCCGGCGAGGACATCATCATCGCCCGCAACGGCAAGCCCGTTGCCCGTCTCACCGCCCTGCCCGGCCAGGCCCGCCGTCAGCCTGGGTCCTGGCGGGCGGATCCAGCCTGGGCCGCCTACCGGTTCGACCCCGGCCAGTTCGCGCCCATGACGGATGCGGAGCTCCAGGACACCGGCTGGCTGCCTGGATAATAATCCTCGCCGATGCCTGTGCCCTGATCGCCTTCCATGCCGGAGCAGCGTCCGACGGTCCGACGCCGTTCTCGGCTGAGGCCCTCCGCACGCTGTCCGAAGATCGGGTCCAGGTCTCGCCCATCACCGTGTTCGAGATCACCCAGAAAGTCAGCCTCGGCAAGCTGCCCCCACTGCCGATCGGTGCGCTCTCCTTCGCGGCTTGGCTTGCCCAGCAAGGCTATGAGCCGGCGCCGCTCACTTGGCAGGAGGCCGAGAATGCCAACCACCTGCCTTGGCACCACAAGGATCCGTTCGACCGTCTGCTGATCGCGACCGCCCTGCGCCATGACGGGGTGGTCGCGACCTGCGATCCCGTCTTCACGACCTACGGGGTGCGTGTCCTATGGTGACCGATGAGAGGACGCCGCCTGCTTCCGGCGATCCGGACCCGCCCTGCCCCCCTGGCACCCTCACTTTGCACACCGACCTGCTGGGCGACCTGCGGGTGCCCGGCGGCGCCGCGCAGGCTGCCGAGCTGGAAGCGCTCGCCTCCCGTGCCGCCCTGTACGCCACC
>CAXTUQ010000227.1:0-8712 GCA_964247405.1 uncultured Acetobacteraceae bacterium | reverse complement strand
CAGCCGCGCGCGCCCGCCTGTGCCCAACGGTCGTAGTCGTGGGGCGAGCCGCGCAGGAACGCCATGCCGTTGATCGACCCCGACCCGCCCAGGACCCGGCCGCGCGGCCAGGCGATGCTGCGGCCGTTGAGTTCAGGCTCCGGCTCGGTGGCGAAGCGCCAATCGTACTTGCCGCTGGCGAACAGGCGGGCATAGCCGGCGGGAATGTGGATCCAAATGTCGCGGTCCTCCGGCCCGGCCTCCAGCAGGGTCACGCGGCAGGACGGGTCCTCCGACAAGCGCGCCGCCAGGATGCAGCCGGCGGTGCCGCCGCCGATGACCAGGTAGTCCGGTGTGTCCACCATGCCGGCCTCCCCGCGCCGCGGGCCTCACCCTATCCGATGCGGCGCCGGGCGCCAGGGCATGCGGCTACGAGGCGCCGATCTGCTTGGCCGGCCCGCCGACCTGCTTCTGCCGCAGTGCCGCGAGCCGGTCGTTGAGGTTCACGGGCGTCGGCTGCTTGCCCTGGACCTGCGCCATCGCCGCCGCGATGTTCGGGTCGTCCTGCTCCGGCCGGGTCGGCGCGAACAGCTTGGCCTTGGCGTTCGCGGACTCCGCGTCGGCTAGGTTGCGCGCCGCGTTGTCCTGCATCGCCTTGAGCGCGACGCTCAGCCCGCTGGTGGCGGTGGACAGCCCGGCGGCCTGGCGCGCGGCTTCGGCCCGCTGCTGCGCCATGTCGCGTTGCTGCTCCGCCCGGCCCATGTCGCGCTGCGCCCGGTTCAGGTCGTCCCGCGCCGCCTTCAGCTTCTGCCCCGCCTGCTGATAGGTGGCTTCCAGCGAGTGCAGGAAGTCCCCCGCGTCCACGGCGTCCTGCTTCTCCCGCTCCACATCGGGCGCCATGGTTTCCAGCATGGAGACGATGGTGCCCAGGCTGCGCTCCAACTCGGACTTGCGGGAAGCGTCGGTTTCCGCCTCCATGCGGTGCTGGATCTGCTCGGCCGCCGCCATGCGCTGCTGCGACAGGGCCATGATGGTGTCGGCCTCGCGCCTTTCCTTGTCGAAGGCGACGCGGGCCTGGGCGACCTGGCGGCCGAGGTCGTCCAGATGCTGCTCCATGGTGCGCAGCTCGGCCTCGGTGGCGGACTTCGGGTCCCAGCGGACAATCGCCTCGACGGCGTTGTTCACGGCCCGGTCGGCCTTCACGCTGACCAGGTTGCGGATGAATGTAATCATGGCGTTCTCCCTTCCTTGCGTCGTGAGTCATCCGGCCATCGCGCCGGCGTTGAGCAACGCCACCGCGATCTGAATGCCGATCAGCACCAGGGCGGCGGCGATGTTGCCGGCCTCGATCATCGCCCGCAGTCCGCGCAGCAGCGTGGCGGCGACGAAGAACGTCGCGAGCTGGATGGCCAGCGCCACCAGCCCCCAAAGCACGATGTCGAGCACCAGCACGCTGGTCGCCAGCGTCGCCGCCAGCGGCAAGGCGAGCGCCACCAGGGTTCCCGCCACCACGATGCCGGCGGCCGCGTTGCCCTCCTGCACCAGGCGCCACTCGTTGAACGGGGTCAGCGCGATGTAGCAGGCCATGCCGATGCCAAGCAGCGCCAGCGTCGCGGCGAACTGGCCGGCCAGCACGGGCAGGCCCATCTGCAACGTGGCGAAAATGCTGTCCATGGGTTCCTATGCGAGCTGAAGCGTAGCGGGGTTGAGGTCGATGCCGGCCCGGATGTCAACCCAGGCCCGGCCGCCGTCCTGCACCGCCGAGACCATGATATACTCGGTGGCGGGCGCCGGGCTGGGGCTGCCGGTCGGCGCCGCGTACAGCATGGCCTGGCTCTGCACCGTGCGGCTGCCGGACAGGCCCTCGATTGTTTCCGTGAGCGCGCGGGGCGAGACGCGGCTGCTGCCCGGCGTCCACACGCGGGCGTAGGTCTTGCCGTCTTTGGTCTGGAACTCCGGCCAGCCGATCATGCCCTCGTTCGGGTCGAGCCAGGCGCCCCATTCGCCGGGGTCGGCTGGCGTGACCTCGTCGATGGTGCCGAACAGCCGGCACTCGTCGGGGTCGCCGGCGGCATCGAGGTGAAGCTGGATGAGGCTGCGCCCATTGGGCAGATAAAGCCGCAAAAGCCGTGTGTTGCCGGACGAAACCTGGCCAATCGCACTCACGCTGACCGTGCCGCTGTCTTCGGGCTGCGGCAGCTTGATGCTGCTGCCCGCGAGGATGAACGGCGTGGGGTCGAGCGTCAGCGTCATGCCGACACGGAACTTCGACGGCGCATAGCTTTCGCCCGACAGCTTGTGGCGCAGCAGGTTGCCGGCGCTTTGCAGGGCGTTCGTGGGCGGGCGCACGGCTGATCCTCCGGAGGGTCCGTTGGTTGACGGGCGGCGTTGGTAGGCGAGAAAGGCGATGCCGCCACCCCCCGCCAGCAGCACGGCCCAAACCCAGGCGGAGCCGCCGCCGGGCACGCCGGGCGTGCGGCTTGGCGGCGCTTTGGCGACTTCCGGCGGGATGTCGGGCGGCAGGGCGCCGGGCGTGCGCGGCTCGCCTTTGCGCTCCGACAACTGGCGGTCCAGCTCGTCCAGCTTGGCGCGCAGGTCGGGGTTGCCCTGCGCCTGCTGGTCGGCTTCCTGCCGCCATTGCTGATAGCCGGGGTCGTTCTGGTTGTTGTGGAAGAACTCGCCCGATCCGGCACGGCCCAGGTTGCTCAGCAGCGCGCCCAAGAACAGCCCGTCCCACACGCCGAAGCTGCGGTTCGCGCCGAACGCGGATGACGGCGCGGACCAGCCGCGGCTGTTGAACCAGCCGGACCGGTCAGGCCCATATTGGCGCGACGCATACTGGCCCGGTGCAGGTTGGCTCGGCGCATATTGCGGCATTGGACGCCGCGGCGGGGCGTCCTGCTGGCTGCGGTAGCTGTTGAAGGCGCCGCCGGACCGGTCCTGCGAGAAGCTGCGGTCGCCCGGCGACGACGGCGGCGTCCAAGCCGGCCGCTGGTAAGACGGGGAGGGCCGGCTATAGCCGCCGCTCCCGCCGCTGAACGATGGGGTGCGGGGGGCGCTGCTGCCGCCGAACGACGGCGTCCGGCTGGAGCCGCCCGGCCGGGAGTAGCCGCCGCTGGCCCGGGCAAAACCGTCCGCCGGCCACGCCAGGCACGCAACCGCCGCAATCACAGCCAGCCAGGGCCGGAGCCTTCGCACGGTCCGCACGGCGTTTGTCCTCCCGCGGGGTTGCCGCCATAAGATGGATATAACAGACAAGGCCCAACCCGTCGTGCGGAATGGGCGGCGGGACAGCGGAGGACCATCGGCATGTGGCAGTCCAGCAGCTTCTACCCTGACCCAGCGGTGCAGGTCCTGCACCCGAGCTTTGCCCAGTACCGCCTCCCGCTTGCCGCCATCGAGCGCCTGGCGACCGGGCTGCGCTGGGCCGAGGGGCCGGTCTGGTTCGGCGACGCCCGGCACCTGCTGGTCAGCGACATCCCGAACAACCGCATCCTGAAATGGGAGGAGGAGACCGGCGCGGTCAGCGTGTTCCGCCGCCCGTCCCACCTCGCCAACGGCAACACCCGGGACCGCCAGGGCCGCCTTGTGACCTGCGAGCACGGCGGGCGCCGGGTGACGCGGACCGAGCATGACGGAACGATCACCGTGCTGATGGACCGGTTCGGGGGCAAGCGGCTCAATTCGCCCAACGACGTGGTCGTGAAGTCGGACGGCTCGATCTGGTTCACCGACCCGCCGTTCGGGTTGCTCAGCGACTACGAAGGGGCACGGGCGGAGCAGGAACTACCGCAAAACCTCTACCGCCTTGACCCCGCGACCGGGCAAGCGACGGTGCTAGACGATGGGGTGGCCGGCCCCAACGGCCTCGCCTTCTCGCCGGACGAGCGGGTGCTGTATGTGGTCGAGAGCCGGGCCAGCCCGCGCAACATCCTGGCCTACGACGTGACCGGGGACGGGACGCGGATCACTGGGCGGCGAGTGCTCATAAACGCCGGGCCGGGCACGCCGGACGGCTTCCGCTTAGACGAGGACGGCAACCTGTGGTGCGGCTGGGGCATGGGAACGCCTGAGCTGGACGGCGTGATGGTGTTCTCCGCTGAGGGCGAGCCGATTGGCCGCATCCAGCTTCCCGAACGCTGCGCCAACCTGTGCTTCGGCGGCCCCAAGCGCAACCGGCTGTTCATGGCGGCGAGCCAGTCGGTCTATGCGCTGTATGTCAACGCGCGGGGGGCGCCGTGAAGCGGAACACCGTCGTGGACGTGAACTCCTCCCCCGGGCGCAGCACGGTGCTGGGAAAGGCGGGCTGGTTCGGGCTGTCGGGGAAGTGCTGGGTCTCGAAGCACACGGCGTCGCCCTGGCGGTAGCTGCGCCCGCTCGGGCCGGCGAGCGTGCCGGTCAACTGGTTGCCGGTATAGACCTGCACGCCGGGCTGCGTGGTCAGCACGTCGAGCACCCGGCCACTGCCTGGCTCATGCAGGCGCACCGCCTGGCGCAGGCCGGCGCCGGGGCGCAGCACCCAGGTGTGGTCATAGCCCTGGCCGTATAAGATTTGCGGGTCCGCGTTCCGGATGCGGCTGCCGATCGACGCGGACGTGCGGAAGTCGAACGGCGTGCCGGCCACGGCGCGTACCTCGCCCGTGGGGATCGAGCTTTCGGTGACGGGCAGGAAGGCTTCGGCCTCCACCTGCAGCAAGTGGCCGAGCACGTCGCCGCTGCCTTCGCCCGCGAGGTTGAAGTAGCTGTGGTTCGTGAGGTTGAGCACGGTCGGCTTGTCGGTGGAAGCTCGGTAGTCGAGGCGCAGCTCCGGGCCGTCCACCGTGTAGGTAACGCGGACCTGCAGGGCGCCGGGGTAGCCCTCCTCGCCGTCCGGGCTGAGCAGGCCGAGCGTCACGTGGCGCTCGCCGCTGTCCTCGATGCTCCACACCCGCTTGCCGAAGCCATGGGGGCCGCCATGCAGCGCGTTCGGCCCGTCGTTGCAGGCCAGGCGGTATTCCACCCCGTCCAGCACGAACCGCCCCCCGGCGATGCGGTTGGCGAACCGGCCTGGCAGCGCTCCGAAATGCGGGCTGCGATGCTGGTAGCCGTCCAGGCTGTCGAGGCCGAGCACCACGTTGGCCATGCGCCCGGTCCGGTCCGGCACATCGATACGTTCGACCACGCCGCCGAAGGTCAGGACGCTCGTTTGCAGCGTCGGGCCACCCAAGGCGATGCGGTGGACCTCGGCGCCGGCGTCGGTGCGGCCATACGGGGTGATCGTCATGCCGGTCGCAACGGCTGAACGGCCTCGGCGTTCCCGAACGGCCTTACCGATCCGGTCCGCCGCCATATGGCCGAACCCGGCCGATGCGGCTAAACCCGCCGCATGTCAGCCGCTGCCGAGACCGCCCCCGAGGACCGTCGCGCCAAGGCCAACGTGCTGCGGCTCGCGGCGGCACAGGCGCTGGCAGGGGCCAATGCTTCCGTTGTTTACGCAACCGGCGCCATCATCGGCAGCACCCTGTCGCCTGACCCGGCGCTTACCACGGTGCCGATCAGCGTGTTCGTCGTCGGCCAGGCGGCCGGCACCCTGCCGGTGGGATGGCTGTCCCGCAGTTATGGGCGCCGGGCCGCGTTCATGGCGGGCGGCGGCTGCGGCGCCCTGGCCGGGCTGCTGGCGGCAATGGCGCTGCTGCGGCAATCCTTCCTGCTGTATTGCCTGGCGACGCTGTTCGCTGGGCTGTATGCCTCCGCCGTGCAGTCCTTCCGCTTCGCCGCGGCGGATGGCGCCAGTCCTGCGTTCCGGCCCAAGGCGCTGTCTTGGGTCATGGCGGGCGGGGTGTTCGCCGGCGTTCTGGGGCCGCAGCTTGTCACCTGGACCATGAATTTGTGGTCGCCCAACCTGTTCGTCGTGAGCTACGGGGCGCAGGCCGCCGTGGCGTTGGTGGCAATGGCCGTGCTGTCCGGCGTGGACCTGCCGCGGCCGGCGCCCGCGGAGCTGGCGCGCGGGCGCCCGCTCCCGGCCATCATCCGCCAGCCGCGCTTTGTCGTGGCCGTGGTTTGCGGCGTGGTCAGCTACACGCTGATGAACCTGGTGATGACCTCCGCGCCGCTGGCGATGCGGCTGTGCGGGCTGCCGCTGTCCACGTCCAACTGGGCGCTGCAATGGCATGTCGTCGCCATGTACTTGCCGAGCTTTTTCACCGGCAGCCTGATCGCCCGGTTTGGCCCACGGCGGGTCGTGGCTGCCGGGCTGTTGCTGACCGGCATGGCGGCGGCCACGGGGCTGTCGGGCCTGTCGGCCACGCATTTCTCGGCCGGGCTGATCCTGCTGGGGCTTGGCTGGAATTTCGGCTTCGTCGGCGCGTCCGCCATGGTGCTGGAAGCGCACCGTCCGGAAGAGCGCAACAAGGTGCAGTCCTTCAACGATTTCCTGGTGTTCGGCACCATGGCGTTC
Organism: uncultured Acetobacteraceae bacterium; assembly: GCA_964247405.1. Classification (GTDB taxonomy): domain Bacteria; phylum Pseudomonadota; class Alphaproteobacteria; order Acetobacterales; family Acetobacteraceae; genus CAHJXG01. The sequence goes on along the minus strand of CAXTUQ010000227.1, from coordinate 2,297 downwards.
GGCTCGTTCTGGTCGGGCCACCTGCTGGTGACGCTCGGCTGGGCGGCGGTCAACTGGGTCGTGTTCCCGCCGGTGACGCTGGCATTGACCGTGCTCTCAGCATCCGGGCTGCTGCTGCGCCGGCGGGTGCCGGCGGCGTGATGGTGCGGACGGCGGGACTCGAACCCGCACTCCCTTCCGGGACTCAGATTTTCATCCCACTTCGGCTTTCGCCGCCGCTACCCGAAGGCTGCGTTCGTGGTCTGGACTATCCCTTCGCCATGGCCCGCAGGCTGTAGGCGCCCCCCGTCTAGTCTCTACACCTTCCCCGGCCCATGCACTTTGGTATCCGGGGCTTGGCTCGGGATTGGCCTAGGCCGCGGCGGGCCGTTAGCGTTCCCCGAATTTGGGCGGTTCTGCGCCACGGGTTTCCCCGCGGGCACTCCAATCAAAAGTCTGCAGCGTCTACCATTCCGCCACGCCCACACTGGCCGCGAGCTTAGCACAACCAACCCGGACGCCGCCAAGGGGGCGCTACCCAGCAAGCTCGACGCTGGCGATCCGGCAGGCGATGTCCTGCGCGCGGCGGATCAGCGTCTCGCTGGCCTCCGGCGTGCGGAACGCGCTGTGCGCCGAGAGCGTCACGTTGTCCAGCGTCGTCAACATGTGGCCTGGCGGCAACGGTTCCTGGTCGAACACGTCGAGCGCCGCATGGGCCATCGGGCCGGAGCGCAGCGCCGCCACCAGCGCCGCCTCCTCCACCAGCGCGCCGCGGGCGGTGTTGACCAGGATGGCGCCCGGGCGCATCGCGGCCAGGCGGGCGCTGTCCAGGAACCCCCTCGTCTCATCCGTCAGCAGCAGGTGCAGCGACACGACATGGCTTTCGGCAAGCAACTGGTCGAGCGGAACGAACTCCACCCCTTCGGCCGTCCGCGGCGTGCGGTTCCAGGCGATCACGCGCATGCCGCCGCCGCGGGCGATTCGCGCGACCTCGGCCGCGATCCCGCCGTAGCCGATCAGGCCGACCGTCTTGCCGGTCAACTGCATGGCCTCCGTCCGCACCCAACGGCCGGCCCTCATGCCGCCGTCCATCCGCGCAAGGCCGCGGGCCGCCGCCCACATGAGGGCGATCGTGTGCTCGGCCACCGCCGTGTCGCCGTAGCCCTTGATGGTGTGGACGGTGATGCCGAGTGCGGCCAGCTCCTCCGGGTTCATGTAGCTGCGCGCGCCGGTGCCGAGGAAGATGACGTGGCGCAGCCCCGTGCAGGCCCGCATGGCCTCCGTCGGCAGGGCCGTGTGATCGTCCAGTATGAAGTCGTATCCAGCCAGCATTGTCGGCAGGTCGCCCGGCGCCACCTGTGCCTGTATGATGACATCAACCGCCGGGTCGCCCTCCCGGCGCATGGCGCGGAACACCTCCGCGAGATCCTCGGTCGCGTCCAGGAACAGTCCCTTCATGCCGGCCTCCCATGCTGCCCCTGATCCTGCGATGCGCGGCCTTGCCCGGCAAGGCTTGGTGGACCGGCTGGCCCCCCGGGCGGCCCGGCGCTGAGCCTTGGCCCGTGCGCCGACCTCGACGCCGTTGCCACGGCCCACGCCTCCCGCGGCGCCCGTGGCAGCCGCAGCGCCCAAGCTGGACCGCCGCCGCCTTACCTGGCGGGTGTTGCGGGCGGGCGTTATCGCCGCCGTGTGGGGCGCACTGGCACTGGCCTTGGTGCTGGCGTGGTTCGGCCGCGACCTGCCACGGCCGGAGGTCGCGCTTGACGCCATCCGGCGGCCGGGCCTCACGCTGCAGGACCGTACCGGCCATGCCTTCGCGACGTTCGGCGACGTGGTCGGCGACCCGCTGCGCCTCAGCGACCTGCCGCGCTTCCTGCCTGCCGCCGCGGTCGCCGTGGAGGACCGGCGTTTTTACCGGCACCCCGGCATCGACCTGATCGGCATCGCCCGCGCGGCGTTCGTGAACCTCCGCGCCGGCCGGCTGGTGCAGGGCGGCTCGACCCTCACGCAGCAGGTTGCGAAGAACCTGTTCCTGACCAACGCCCGCACCCTGCATCGCAAGGTGCAGGAGGTGATGCTGACGCTGTGGCTGGAGCACACCTTCTCCAAGGCGGAGATCCTGGAGATCTGGCTGAACCGCGTTTATCTCGGGTCCGGCGCGTGGGGGGTCGATGCAGCGGCTCGGATGTATTTCGGCGTGTCCGCCCGCAAGCTGAACCTGTGGCAATGCGCGGTGCTCGCCGGGCTGCCGCGCGCCCCGTCCCGCATCAACCCGCGCAACGATCCTGCCGCGGCAGCCGCGCGGGGACGGGAGGTGC
>CAXTUQ010000226.1:0-8714 GCA_964247405.1 uncultured Acetobacteraceae bacterium | reverse complement strand
CCCTGCGCCAGGCCCAGCACCGCCGCCAGCACCCATTGCCAGGCCAGCGGCGCGGCCAGCAGCGCCACGAAGCTCGCCGCCGTCAGCAGCATGGCCGCCGCCGCCGGGCCGCTTTGTTGGCGCAGGCGGGCGGCGAGGATCGGCGCGGGCAAGGAGGCGATGATCTGGAACACCACCGACACGGACACGACCAGGCCCGCCGTCACCGCCGTGTCCCCGCGGCTGCGCAGCATCGGCGCCATCCAGCCGAACACCACGTAGGCCAGGGTGGATTGCAGCCCCATGAACAGCGTCACCTGCCACGCCAAGGGATCGCGCCACAGCCCGCCGCCGCGGCGCACGACGGGCACCGCAGCGTCCTCCGATGCGGGTCCGAGCCGCCCCGCCCAGACGGAGCTCGCGGCCAGGATTGCAATCGCGGCCGGCACCACCCAGGCCGCCAGCGCGCCGCCCCCCCAGCCGCCCAAGGCCAGGCGCAGCGGCGCCGTCACCGCCGAGGCAAAGGCGGCGCCGACCGCGAGCGCCATGACGTAAACCCCGGTCATCAGCGCCCCGCGGCCCGGGAAGTCGCGCTTCAGCAGTCCCGGCATGAGCACGTTGCCGACGCCGATCCCGGCGCCCGTGAGCAACGAACCCGCGAACAGCGAGGGCACGCTCGCCAGGCCGCGCAGCCCGGTGCCCAGCAGGATGGCGGACAGCGCGACCAGCATCGCGCGCTCCGTGCCGATGCGTCGCGCGAGCCAGGGCGCCAACGGGCTGAACAGTCCGAGGCACAGCACCGGCGCCGTGGTCAGCACGCTGGCCCCGGTGGCGCTCAGGCCAGTGTCGGCCATGATCTCGGGCAAGACCGGCGCGACCGTGGAGAAGGCCGGGCGCAGGTTGAGGGCGATCAGCACCACGACGACCGCCGCCGGCCAGCTTGCCGCGCGATCTGCGGAGGCGGACAGCCCCGGCTGCAACGAAGCCGTCATAGGATACGCAGCGCCCGGCGCTCGGTTCGGGTCATGGTGGCTCCTTCAGGTCGCAGGCAATCTGCGCTTCTCTCAGTCGCCCGGAAACCGCCGAGAAACGGGCGTCACCCCTGCGCCAGCCGCCGTTCCAGGAAGTCGAGGCGGTCCTGGCCCCGAACAGGGCCGCGCCCACTCTGGTGCGCAGGGTTGCCCGGCGGCCGCGGCCGGCGCAAGCCTGGTCCCGGCGTTGTCCCCAGCGGCCAGGCGGCGTAGGGGACTCACGGCGTTGGAGGGAACGGCGATGTCCGCAGTGGTCGAGGTTACGCCCACAAGGGCCGCGGGTCGCCGCTGGCTCGGCTTCGCCCTGGCCCTCACGGCGCTCACCATCTGGGCCGGCTGGTTCGCCGTCACGCGGCTCAGCCTGACGCGCGAGCTGGGCGCCTACGACATCGCGGCGCTCCGCTTGGGCGTCGGCGCGCTGGTGCTGCTGCCGGCGTTCCTGCGGTCGGCGCGCGGCCTCCCGCGGGCGGCGTGGCGGGAGGGCGCGATCCTGTCGGCCTGCTGGGGAGCGCCCTTCGTGCTGCTGCTGTCCTGGGGCATCGGGCTGTCCTCGGCGGCGCACGCCGCGGCGATCACGCCCAGCACCATGCCGGTGTTTGCCGGGGTGATCGGCTGGGCTGTGCTGGGGGACCGACCAGGGCGGCGGCGCTGGCTCGGCTATGCCATCATCTGCGCGGGCGTCGCCGCCTTGCCGGCGATGGGGCACCCGGCGGAGCGTCCGTGGGACGCCTGGGCCGCCAACGCCGCGCTGCTTTCGGCGGCCGGGCTTTGGGCGGCGTACACGCTGCGGGTACGGCGGGCCGGGCTGACCCCGCTGCAAGCGGCGGCGCTCGTTTGCCTTTACTCGTCCGTGGCCTACCTTCCCATCTACGCGCTGTCCGGAGTATCGCGCCTGGGCCTGGCGCCGTGGCCGGAGGTGGCGTTGCAGGCGCTGTATCAGGGCGTGCTGGTCAGCGGCGTGGCCGTCATCGCCTACAACCGCGCCATCGCGCTGATCGGGCCGGGCGCTGCGGCGTCAGTCGTGTCCCTGGTGCCGGTGGTGGCCACGCTGCTGGGCATCCCGATCCTGGGCGAGTGGCCAACCCCGCTCGCGACGGCCGCCGCGGCCGCCATCGTCGCGGGCGTGCTGCTGGCCGTGCGGACGCCGGCGCCGCCGCGCGAACCCGGCCTGTAACGGAGGAGAATGCTGACGGCTCTGTTGAACGACCGCAACCGACCACTCCCTGTCATTCCGCCGCGTCGCGGGGCTCCCCGGAACCGGCCGTTGGACGCGGCGCACTTTTCTCGCTTTTCCATGTGCATCGGCCGATTTCGGGAAAGCATGGCCCGCGTCGGTGTCCTCGCCGGTGTGCTTTCCCGCCACGGGTTCGTTTACGGGAAAGCCAAACGCCCAACCTAATTAGCAAGCCTCGTTTGAACGATACCGGTTTCCTACGGCCTCACTCGCTACCTACCGACCGCCGCTCAAGCAATGGCATCGATAGCAGCGCGGTCCGGTAATCTTTGCCCGCGCGTATCAGCGACGCATCGTCAAGATTGCGCACGTCGTGCAGGGCGAACGGCTTCTGCCACTGCCATCCGCATTTGCGCGCCGTGGCCTTCAGCGGCGCGAACAACTCGTCGATAGGCATGGCAGTGCCGCCTAGCTGATAGCTCGCTTGCGGTCCGCCTGTTGTGGTCGCCACGAATAGTGGCAGACCCGCTGTTGAGGCGGCTATTTCAGGCTCAGAGTAAAAGAGTGGCGTCAGCACCGCATCCTCCCACTGCTTGAGTAGCGCGGGTGTGGAGTACCATTGCAGCGGAAACTGAAATACCAAACGGGTCGCGCGAAGCAACCGCTCGCGCTCTACCGGCGCATTGATGCGACCATCGGGATAAAGCGCGTAGAGCTGTGTCACCTCTAAGCCGGGCACGTCGATCAACCCGCGCAATAGCGCGCAGTTTGCCCGCGAGGCGCCGAAGTCGGCATGTGCGAGCAGCAACACGGTGGTCATTGATAGCCTCCTGAAAGGCATCAGGATGGCGATCCAGCAAGCATTTATCAAAATGATATTTATTATGATACGCCATTCACATGGTGAAGCTGCGCGGCATCGACCTCAATCTGCTCGTCATCCTTGATGCGCTTCTCGATGAGGCGCATGTCGGTCGCGCTGCCGAGCGGCTTGGCTTGTCCCAACCAGCCGCCTCAAACGCACTGGCGCGCGCGCGGGCCTTGTTTGGCGATCCACTGCTGGTGCGTTCTACGCGCAACGGCCTTCGTCGGACACCGCGTGCCGACGCCATGCGCGAACCGTTGCGGGCCGCTCTCACCGAGTTGTCCGTCATTGTCGCTGCCGGGCCACCCGACACTGCTGACCTTCGCGGCGCCGTGCGGTTGCTCGCTTCCGACGTTCCCGCTGCCACGCTGGGGGCCGCGCTGACGGTGGAATTGGCGAAGCGGGCGCCGGGCATCGATCTGATCTTCCATCCCTGGCACGCAGGCGACGAGGTCGAGCGGCTCGAACGTGGCGAGGTGGACCTGGTCGTGGCCGTCGCGTCGTTCTTTGGGGCGTCGTTGCGAACCGCGCCGCTTGGCACCTATCCCTATGCCGTGCTCATGCGGCGCGATCATCCCGCAGCTGCGATCGAGAGCTTGGACGTTGATCGCTGGCTGGCGTTGTCGCACGTCATCGTGTCAGGTCGAGGCGATCCACGGGGTTCAATCGATGCGGCATTGGCGCGCATAGAACGCTCCCGGCGGGTCGCTGTCGTCGCGCCAACTTTTCTCCACGCTTTAGAATTACTGTGTCACAGCGACTTGATCGGCACTTTTCCAACCGGCGTCATGACTAGCGCTGCTGCCGTATATCTGGTGTCGCGCATTACGCCCATCGCAATCGAGCCTGTATCGCTCCACTTGGTCCGACATCGCCGTACCGACATGGACCCGGCGGTGAGACTTGTCGCCGAGCTAGTAGTCGACATTGCACCGCGTCTAGGCGGATGACCGATCATCATGTGCAAGACCATGAGCGGCCCCTTGTTCTCGAAACACCATCCTTTTCGGGAACGACGGACGTGCCGCACGACGGCAGCTATCGCCCTGGCTGTCCCCAAACCCGCCTGTCTGTAATCCACCCTGAGCGGTCATCCAACCGAGCTGCCAACATCACTCGTCCAGCACGGCCGCCGTGCGCCCGGCATGGATCTGCGCCAGCACCGCGACCTCATCGAACACGCGCCATTCCCGCAGCACCTTGCCGTCCTTCAGCTCGAAATGGCTGACGCCCAGCACGTTGACCGGCGTGCGCGTGACGGGTCCGTAGGTCGGCACGCCGCAATAGGTGCCGCGCAGCAGCCACACCGCCGCGACCCGCAGCCCGTTCTCCGGCCCGTCGAGCACCGCGATGTCGCGCACCTCCACCCGGAAATCCGGGAAGGTCGCGAGCAGGTTCACCAGCTCGACCTGATACGGGTCGATGCCCTGCACCCGGCGCATCCGCACGGAGTGGCACACCACCTGCCGGTCGCAATAGGCCGGCACCCGGTTGAACAGGCGGCCGTTCCAGACCTCCTCGAACAGGCCCTGCACCATCGCGCACTCCGCGGCGAAACGCGGCGGGCGCGGGCCGGAGATGCCGGCGCGCGCCGGGTCCGCGATCCGCCCGGCGAACGGCCCCTGCCTGCCGTCCAGCGCCACCGCGCGTCCGAGCACCGGGCTGGCGTCCGCAAGGTCGGCGGCGATGCGATAGGGATCGAGGCCCAGGTGCTCCAGCACCGCCCACTCGTCCCGGACGATCCATTCCTCCGTCACCTTGTTGTCCTGCACCAGGCAGTGCGCAATCGTGCGCGACACCCAATCCCGCCCGGTCGGCGGCCCGTAGGTCCAGAAGCCGGTATGCGTGCCGGACTTGAACACGCGGTGCGAGCTGATGAAGCCGCCGGGTCCGCGCTGTTCCCAGATCACGTCCTCGCCATGCCCGCCGCCGTTCGGGAAGGCGGCGAACTTCTGCAGGGAGTTCTGCATGACGTGGTCGAAGCCGTAGGTCTCGCCGTAGGCGGTGTGCACCTTCACGTCCGCGGCGTAATGCTCGTGCAGCCGCCCGAGGCCGCGGTCGATCCAGATCGCGTCGGTCCAGCTCAGGATGTAGTCGCGCGGGTCGCGATACGGCGCGTAGGCCGAGGGCGCCAGGCCGGGATCATCAGGTGCCGATCCGCTCATCGCTGCATTTCCCACTATCGTTATGATGGCGCCAATGCCCCGGCGACGGTGCCGAGCCGCGCGGCGTCGAACATCGCCAGGTCCGGCGCGGCGTCGGCCACGAGCGTCCGTGCCACAGCCTCGCCCAGCCCGGCCGAATGCTTGAAGCCGTGCCCGGAGCAAGCCGAGACAAGCAGCACCCGGTCATTCTCCGGCGCACGCGCGATTACGAAGTCCCCGTCGGGCGTGTTGGTGTAAAGGCACGCAGCGCCGCGCAACGTCCGCGGCGACAGGCCGGGCAGCCGGCCATGGAGGTGGCCGCGGAACAGCGCCTGCGCTTCCTGCGCGGACACCTCGCGCACCAGCCGGTCGGGGTCGGGCGTCGTCGCGGAGGTTTGCTCCGTCCCCACCTTCACGCCCCGCTCGCCCGGCGGGATCGGAAAGCCGTAGAAGCTGTCATCGGGACCGTCGCCGTGCACCCAAATGAAAGGAGGGAACCGGCCCGGCGCGAACGCTGCCGGGTCCGAAGGCTCGAACCAATGGAACACCTGGCGCGTGACGGCGAGGTGCGGCGCGAGCGCGCCCATGAGGCCGGCGGACCACGCCCCGGCCGCCAGTACGGCCTCCGCGGCATGATAGCGGTCCCCGCTTTCGGTGACGACGCAGACGCCCCCGCCGTCGCGCTCGATGCGGGCCACCCGGGTCCCGGTGCGCGTGACGGCGCCGTGCCGCCGCGCCAGGCCGAGCTGGGCCTCGACGCACGCCTCGGGCCGGACGAAACCGCCGCCCGGCTCGAAGTAGCCGGTCTCGTCGCCGCGCAGACGGAACTGCGGGAAGCGCCGCGCGACACCCGCCGCGTCGAGCACCTCATGCGGGATGGCGAAGCGCTTGGCGGCGGCAACCGTGCGGCCGAGGAAGTCGCCCTTGCCGTGATAGCAGGCCGCGCCTAATGCGCCGTCGAGGATCAGCATCCCGCATTGCGTCAGCAGCTCGGCGCCGGTTTCCGCTTCCAGCTCCCGCCAGATCTCGTGCGACCGGACGACGAGCGGCACGTAGGCCTCCCCCTCGCCCACGGCGCAGCGGGTCAGGCGCGTTCCGCCGTGGCTGGACCCCCAGGCGTGCGGCGGGTCGTAGCGGTCGAGGCCCAGAACGCGCTGGCCGCGCCGGGCAAGCTGCAGCAGGCAGGCGCTGCCCACTGCGCCCAAGCCCACCACGACCGTATCGAAAGGACCGCCCATCGCGGCAACCGCGGCGCGTGCCGCCTTACTCCGCGGTCACCTGCGTCATCAGCGCGGTCACGGTCGCCCGCGTCGGCGGCGGCAGCAGGGCGAGCGGGGCGACATGGCCGTCGTGGTCGATGCCGTAGCCCTGCGCCATGGCGTCCCGCACGATCTCCGGCGCCCAGGCCGGGCGCTTGCGCTGGTCGCCGCTGGTGATCAGCGCGGCCTGCACGGGGCCGTCCCCGGCGGCCACCAGGCTGCGCCACGCGCCGCCGGGGGTGGAGAAGCATTCGCCCGCCTCCACCCGCATCGAGACCTCGTCGCCGGGTTCGTTCAGCACGATGTCGAGCGCGCCGGAGAACACGATGGCGACCTGCTTCTCCGCCAGCCGGTGCCGGCCCACCTGGTTGCCCGGCGCGACGCGCAGCCACTCGATGGAGAAGCCGTGCGGGTTGTTGATGGGCGCCGCGTGCTCCCGGTCCTCCGTCATGCCGTGGCCGATCACCGGCGCCAGCTCGCTCGCGTGGCCGGGCAGGCAGGAGTCCAGCAGCGCACGGGCGGACCAGGCGCGCGCCTCCGCCTTCACGACCCGGCGCCCCATCTGCGCCTCCGTGTAGCGCGGCAGGGTGCTGATCTGCTCGGGGCTGAGCGCCGGCATCAAGGCGTCCGCTGGCGGCCGGGGCGTGCCGGCGTCGGTATCGACCAGCATGTTGTCCCGGGTCAGGTGCAGCCCGTACTGCGCGGCGGTGTCGAGGATAGAGGGGTGCCAGATGATCCCCCCGGTGTCGTCGCCGCCGAGCGCGGTGAAAATCCAGCCGTCCTCCGCGCCGGTGTTGGTGAAGCCGCGGAAGATCCAGGTGGGGATGGAGACGACATCACCGGGTCCGCCCTGGATCTCCCCGTCCTTGCCGTCCGCGCCCCAGCGGAAGGTCCAGGTGCCGCGCTGGATCATGAACACCTCCGCCGTGAAGTGGACATGGAGGTTGTTCACCGTGCCCGGCGGCATCGCGGCGACGCCCAGGCTGAAGCCATGCGCTTCCGTCAGGTTCACCACCTGGTCGCGCGACTGGGTGACGCCGGGGCCGACGAGCGAATAGTTCTCCTTGCGCTCCGACCCCGGCATCTTGCAGTCGATGAAGGCGACCTTGCACGCCACCATGTCGGACCGCTTGATCAGCCGGGTCCGCGCGTCCTCGGGGCTGATGCGTGAGGCCATCGTGGGGTCCTTCCTGTGCCATGGGCGGCCGGGTCGCCGCGCTTGAACGTTCCGGCGTTTTAAGCCCTGGCCGAGCGGCTGTCCACGCCGCGTCGGCCCGGCGCATGGTCCCGCCGCCCTGTCAATCCCTGCTTGCGGCTTCTAGCCCAGCAGGAAGGCCATTCGGACCAGTCCGTTTTAAAATTAATTTTTCGGTAATTCATAGCCGTTTCTTCTACTTTTTGGTTTGCGCCGATTGTCTCTTTAATGTATCTAAACCGCATCGAAGTTCTCGCCCCTGGCCTCGGTGGGAAACCCATCAACGCGAAACGAACATTCGGAGGACCGAACCGGTGGACCGCCTCAAGACGACCCTCCTTGCCGCCACATGCTTCGCCATCGCGGCCGTCGCGCCGGCCCATGCGGGCCAGGTGACGTATTCCAGCTACTCCGTCCTCAACAATCAGAACGTGACCCTCCACGACGCAAGCCTCTGGAAGCAGGACGAGGCTGCCGGGTCCGGCCAGATCACCCTGAGCGGCACCAACACGCCCGGCGGGATCATCGCCACTTGGTGCGTCGATATTGCCGATCAGTTGAAGACCTCCGGAAGCTTCAGCACAGGGACGTTCCTGGACGGCGCCGTGGGCAACAAAATCAATGCCCTGTTGACGCATGTTGTCCCGACCTTGGCGACGGACTCTGACAGCTCCTCAGCTCTCCAGGTTGCGATCTGGAAGGCGAAGTACGGGGACGCCCTGACCGTTTATGCCCCTTCGCATGTTTCGAGCTTGGCCGACGACTACCTGTCCAAGGTCAACAAGGGCACTTGGATGGCGGACCCGACGATGCGCGTTGCGGTGCTGGCGGGCGGCGGAGCAAACCAGGACCAGGCCTACATAACCTCGGTTCCTGAACCGGCCACCATGGCCGTCGTGGCGACCGGCCTGATCGGACTGGGCTTGATCCGGCGCAAGCGGGCATAAAGCGCCGGGGATGAGATCGGGCGCGCTGCGCCCGGCACGGCGCCGCTGGGCCGGGTTCGCTTGACGTGCCGGGGCGTCCGCCACTTTGATGGGGCGCATGATCCCCGCCCCGCCCCCCGC
>CAXTUQ010000225.1:0-8727 GCA_964247405.1 uncultured Acetobacteraceae bacterium | reverse complement strand
GACCGGGCGGCCCTGCAAACCGTCCGCATCACCGCGGCAGCCTGGCGCGGCGGCGCCCGCGCGGTGCGCAGCGCCGTCATCCGGATCGGCGCCTCATCGAACGGGCGCGGCTGGCGCATCCTGGCTTGGGAGAGCGTGCCTGCGGGATGAGGATGTGCATTGCGGCGCGATATTCGCTAAATGCGCGCCGGGAACAGGGGCGGCGCCCGCAATTTCTTTAAACTGTCTTTCTTCCAATGGGGATTGATTGGTCCTGGCCCGCTAGGAACGTCCGGCTTACTGGAACGGAGAACGGATCATGGCAGCGCTTCAATACCGACACATGCTGAGGGCGGGCTTGCTGGCCACCACATGGCTGGCCGCGCCGCCGCTGGCGCATGCGGCGGACAACACGCTGATCGACGGCAACAACGGCACGCTGCCGCTGCCGACCGGGCAGTTCGTCACGCCGACCGCGCCGCTGACCAACGCGGTGCAGCAGGACCTGAACCCCGGCTTGACCGACTACCCGGGTTTCGTCGCCGGCGAAGCAGTGCGCTCGCAGCTCAGTCCGGACGGCACGACGCTCGCGATCATCTGCGCCGGGCAGAACACGCTGAACGACAAGACCGGCAAGACCGATGTGCTGAACTCGACGCAGTATGTCTTCCTCTACGACGTTTCGGGCGCCAACAAGGCCTCGCCCAAGCTGATGGAGGCGATCAAGCAGGCGAACGCCCATATCGGCCTGGTTTGGGCGCCGGACGGCAGCACGCTCTACGCCACGGGCGGCAACGACGACGCGGTGTATGCCTATACCCAGGCTGGCGGAACGTGGTCGCAGACGGCGATGGTCGCCTTGGGCCACAAGCCAACGCCGGCCGGCAGCGGCGCGACCAGCACGCCGGCCGCACCCCTCGGCGGCGTCGGCCTCGCCGTGCAGCCGAACGCGAGCGGCCTCGGCATCTCCGGCGACGGCGCGACGCTGGTTGTCGCCAACAACTTCAACGATTCCATCAGCGTGATCGACACCGCCAGCAAGAGGGTCCGCTACGAGCACGACCTGCGCCCGTATTTCGCGGGCAACGAGGGCACGGACGGCGTGGCGGGCGGCGAGTACCCGCTCGCAGTGGTGGTCAGCAACAACGGCACCGCCTACGTGTCCTCCTACCGGGACCGCGAGGTTGTGGCCGTTGACATCTCCTCGCCCTCGGCCGGCCGCCTGGTTGCCCGCATCAAGCTCGACGGCAACGCGAGCGGGATGACCCTCAACAAGGCGCAATCCGCCCTGTACGTGGCGCAGGACAACGCCGACCAGGTCGCGGTGATCGACACGGGGAGCAACCAGGTCACGGCCCGGATCGACGCCCGCGCGCCCTCCGGCGTCCTGCCCGGCCCGCACTACACGGGGGCGGCCACCTTTGCCGTGACGCTCTCGCCCGATGAGAAGACGCTTTACGCGGTGAACAACGGCTCGAACTCGGTCGCGGTGATCCCGCTCTCCGGCGCGAACGCCTACACGGTCGCCGGCCTCATCCCGACCGCCTACGCGCCCAAGGACATCACCCTCAGCGCCGACGGGACGTGGATGTACGTCATCAACGGCAAGAGCGACACCGGTCCCAACCCCGGCAACCTGATGGGCAACACCGCGCTGATCACCAACATCACCTACCCCGGCGGCAACAAGGCCGCGGCCGCGGGCGCAAAGGCGTCCAACCAGTACCAGTTCCAGTTGGAGCACGCGACCCTGGTCAGCGCCCAGGTCCCGGGCAGCGCCGACCTGCCGAACCTGACCGCGCAGGTGGCGCAGAACAACCTGTACAGCGTCCCGCCCGACGCGAACGACGCGGCGGTGATGGGCTTCCTGCACAAGAACATCCAGCACGTGATCTACGTCGTGAAGGAGAACCGCACCTACGACCAGATCCTGGGCGACCTCGCCAACGGCGCGAACGGCGACCCGTCGCTTACGCAGTTCGGCCGGCGCATCACGCCGAACTTCCACCGGATCGCCAACAACTTCGTGACGCTCGACAACTTCATGGACCCCGGCGACGGCAGCATGGACGGCTGGTCCTGGACCATGCGCGGCCGGGTCACGAACACGGAGGAGGTGACGCAGCAGATCAACTACGCCGGCGTCAACCGCGGCCTGTCCTATGAGTCCGAGGGCGCGAACCGCAGCGTGCCGGTCGGCGTGCCGACCACGGCCGGCCGCGACGCAGCATCGAAGGGCCAGTTCACCGCCGGCTCGGCCAAGCTGCCCGGCGGCACCGCCAACCTGCTACCGGGCATCGCCGACGTGGCGGGCACCGATGCCCCGTTCGGCATCCAGCACGGCTACATCTTCGACGGCGCGCTGCAGGCCGGGCTGACCGTGCGGAACTACGGCTTCCTCACGAACAACATCGGCGCCACCACTTACCCCGACGGCACCCCCATCGAGAATGCGGGCGAGGCCGGCGTCGTCCAGGTCGCGGCCCTTAACCCGACGCTCGCTCCGTTCACCGACGTGTATTTCCGCGGGTTCGACCAGAACGTCTCAGACCAATGGACCTTCAACGAGTGGAACCGCGAGTTCATGGGTTTTATCGCAAACAACAACCTCCCGAACCTGGAGACGGTGCGCCTGAGCCATGACCACACCGGCAGCTTCGCCACCGCGCTCGCCGGGGTGAACACGCCCGACACCCAGGAAGCGGACAACGACCTCGCCGTGGGCCGCCTGCTCGAAGCCGTGGCGCATAGCCCGTATGCCAGCAGCACCGTGATCATCGTGACCGAGGACGATTGCCAGGACGGCCCCGACCACGTCGATTCGCACCGCTCGACCACCTACGTCGCCGGCGCCTACGTGAAGAGGCGGGCGGTGGTCAGCACGCGCTACAACCAGGTGAGCGTGCTGCGCACCATCGAGGACATCCTGGGCACGCAGCACATCAACCTGAACACCGCCTACCAGCGGCCGATGAGCGACGTGTTCGATGTCACCTCGCGGGGCAACTGGACGTACAACGCCATCGCCTCGACGATCCTGAAGCAGACCTCGCTCGCCTTGGCGGACAACGGGGTGAAGTATGCGGAAGGCCCGGACATCATGCCGCGGCACGACGCGGCCTATTGGGCGAACGCGACGCGGGGCTTCGACTTCTCGGCGGAGGACCGCGTGCCGGTCGATCTGATGAACGAGGTGATGTGGGAAGGGCTGATGGACGGCAAGCCCTACCCGCGGGAGCGTTCGGGCAAGAAGATGGGCACCGTGGCCGTGAACGCGACGGAGGAGTAAGCCCCAACCATCCAGGCCATGACTGTGCGAGGGGCGGGCGGATGGCCCGCCTTTCGTTTTGCGCGTCGGCGGAGCCCGGCTCGGTTTCTACGGCCTGGCCCGCGTCGTCAGCAGAAAGATCACCGACAGGCCCGCGAACAGGATCGGCCCGGACCAGATGCCGGCGTTCACCTGCCGCAGCGCCAGGCAGGCCACGGCGATCCAGGCCACGGCGGCAACGGCACCCTCATCGACGAACAAGTCCCACAGCTCATGCAGGCAGCGCCGCAGCAGGCTCACGACGGCTGCGCCGCGCCGCGCCGCCGGAGCAGGGCTGCGGCCACCACCGAGAGCAGCAGGTAGGCGGCGCCGAGCGGCACGATGGAGATGTCACCGCCGGGCCAGGCCAGCCCGGCGCCCTCTCCGACCCAGAAGGTGCCCAGGCCCGCCAGCATGGCGCCGACCAGGCGCTTCAGCGTGTTCTCAGGCACCCGGGTGATCGGCCGGTGCAGCAGCGCCCCGATGATGACAACCAAGACAAGCGCCGCGACCGCCCCCAGGACCGCAGGGCCGAGCAGGTCCGCGCCGCCCGCGCCGATGGCCACCACGATGAAGATCACCTCCAGTCCCTCGACCGCAGTGGCCTGGAAGGACGCCGCGAGGCCCGGGCCGTCCCACGGTGCCACGGGTGCGCCGATGCGTCCGACCCGGTCGCGCTGCCGGAGAAAGGCGGCGGCCTCGTCGCGGAGCGGGATGACGCCGGCCGCGCGCCGCGTCGCCTTGCGCAGCCAGCGCAGGCCGAACAACACGAGCAGCAGGCCGATCACCAGCTTGGCCGGACCGAGCGGAAGCCGGCCGAGCGCCGGGCCGAACACCGCGGCAAGCACGGCAAGGAATGCCAGCGCAGCCGCGGCGCCGCCAAGCGCCGAGCGCCACCCCCGCGCAGCACCCACGGCGAGCACGACCGTCAACGCCTCGATGAACTCCACGAGCGCCGCGGCACCAGAGGTCGCAAAGGCCGAGAGCGCCTGGGAGGTCATGGAAAACGGCGCGGGAGCATGTGCATGGACCGTAGAAAGCATGTCGGCAGCCGACGCGCCAGAGATGGGCAGGCAAGGCCCGGCGCGTCATGGAACTATCACACCGACGCACAGTTTTTTCGATATCACCCCTCTCATGTTCAAAGACGAGGGACGCGAATTCATCCGCGTCACGCGCAGAATTGAGACATGCGCCCCCGCCTTGCAGGCGGTCGCCGCCGTCTGCCTCCTGTATGGTCCGGCGCAGGGCTGGGCGCAGGACGCCATGCCGCTCGGCGAGGTGCGCGTCGAGGAGGACCGCGGCCCCGACGCCATCGCCCAGGCGCCGACCCGCGCGTCGCTGAGTGCCACGCAGCCGACCTCCGTCATCAGCGGCCCGTTCATCCAGAACAACACCCCCGCGCAGTCCGTCTACGGGCAGATCGTCGGCCTGGCGCCCAACGTCCTCGCCATCGAGCAGAACGGCCCCGGCAACGCGTTCTCCGGCCAGGTCAGCGTGCGCGGCTTCACGGACGGGCAGTACAACGTGACGCTGGACGGCATCCCATTTGGTGATGCCAACAACTACACCCACCACACCTCCTCCTACTTCATGAACCGCGACCTCGGGCAGGTTTCGGTGGACCGCGGGCCGGGCACGGCGTCCACGGTCGGCAACGCGACGCTCGGCGGCACCATCGCGCTCCAAAGCAAGGCGCCGGCGGTGCGGACCACGCTCACGCCCTACGCTTCGGGCGGCAGCTTCGACACGGTGCTGTACGGGGCGCAGCTCGACACCGGGCCGCTGCCCGGCGGCGGCTCCGCGGTGTTCGACGGCGAGCACACGTCGAGCGACGGCGCGCTCACTTTCGCCGGTGCCAAGCGCACCAACCTGTTCGCCAAGGGGGTGGCGCCGCTTGGGCCGAACACGACGATCACGGTCCTCGGCATGTGGAACGCGGCGGACCAGTACTCCGCCCGCGGCGCCTCCTTGGCGCAGATCAGGGCCTTCGGCACGAATTACGGCTTCTCGAACGATCCGAAATTGCAGAACTACTACAAGTACAATTTCAACCAAAGCGATTCCGACTTCAACTACATCGGTATCAAGTCGCAGATCTCGGATGCGTGGTCCGTGGAAAGCAAGCTCTACACCTACGGCTATTTCCTGAAGGGCACGCGCGGGATCGGGTGCTGCCCTAATTAGGACGCCCGCGCATCCAGACTAGACCAGATGTTCGCCTGAGAAGGGGTGACCCGTTTCACTGTATGCAGGTCTTCGAGGGTTGTGCCGGGTGGCCTGGCACAAAGCCTCATGCATAGGAGGACGGGTTGACCCAAGATCACGCAAGGAGGTTTACACGCGCTGAACTTCCAAAGCTGAGCAAGGCTGGAGGCACGGTCACGGCCAGGAGAACCCTCGAAAACATCTATAGCCGGGTCTGACCTGACGCTGGTTGCTAGACAGAGGACGCTCCGCGACGCATCACCGGTCCGGCGGTAACCAACCCGCGCATCAGGGCATGATCAACCGTTGTTTCATGATCGTGCCTCCTGCCCTGCTCAGGGGCGGCTACGCTGAACAGATCGCAAAACGGTCAGGGTATTTCCGCGCCTGCAGCTTGAAACGGCGAACATGAGAGGTGTTTGGTCCCGGGAAGTCGTGACGGCCGGGGGCTGCCGGGTGCTGGCGACCTGCATCGGCCTCGCGGCGGGTGCTGCGGGCGTGGCCCTTGCCCATCCGGACGGGGTGTGCATCGGCCGGGACCACGGCCTGCCGGCCATCCGCCGCGACTGCGTGTTCGAGGCCGGGCTGTGGCGGGCGCGGTGGCAGGTCGGCTGCCCCGGCGACGAACTCGTGGGCCTGCACCGGACGCCCCCGCCGGAGCGGGCCGCCCTTTCGGTCGATCCGGCCAAGCTGTTCGCCTTCCCGGCGGAGCAGGGCTGATCGCCGCCCGGACAGGCCTGGGGCAATTGCGTCGATGCCCGGCCCATGCAACACGGCTTGCCGGTGGATCGCCGCCAGCCTTTGCTGATCCCGGGGAAATGATTGAGAACGGTCCTTACGCTCGCGCCCTTGCTGATCGTCTGGCTCACCGCGGCCCCGGCGCGGGCGGACATCACGCTGGGCGCGCTGCTGTCCCTCACCGGACCGGGCGCCGGGCTGGGCATCCCGGAGCGGAACACCATCGCCCTGCTGCCGAAGGCCATCGCCGGCCAGACGGTGCGCTGGGTGGTGCTGGACGACGCCACCGACACGACGGCCGCCGTGCGCGCGGCGCGCAAGATGATCGACGAGGAGCACGTCGATGCGATCCTGGGCGCCTCCGCCGCGCCGACCTCCATCGCGATCCTCGACGCGATCGGCGCCGCGGGCGTGCCGGCGATCAGCCTGGCCGGGTCCAGCGCGGTGATCGAGCCGCCGGAGGGCGCCCGGCGCTGGGCCTTCAAGCCCATCCCCAACGAGCGGGTCGCGGCGGCGCAGTTGGCCCGCCACATGGCGCGGACCGGCCGCAAGACGCTGGGCCATATCGGGTTCGCCACCAGCCTCGGCGACGGCTACATCGCCGCGCTGAACGCGGAAGCGGCGTCGCGTGGCATCCGCACGGTGGCCGAGGTCCGCTACAACCCCGGTGACGCGAGCGTCACGCCGCAGGTGCTCCGCCTGCTGGCGGTCCGGCCCGACGCGGTGTTCGTCGCCGCCAGCAGCACTCCGGCGGCGACGCCGATCCTTGAGCTGCGGGCGCGCGGCTACGCCGGGCCGATCTACACGGTGCAGGGGATCGCCGGGCCGGACACGCTGCGGGTCGGGGGCCGGGCGCTGGACGGCGTGATGTTCAGCGCCGTACCCGTGCTGGTCGCCGAGCAGCTTCCGGACGACAACCCGGTGAAGGCCCCGGCGCTCGCTTACGTGCGGGCCTACGAGGGGAAGTATGGCCCGGGCAGCCGCAGCCTGTTCGGCGCAACCCTGTGGGACTCGTTCCTGCTGATCGAGGCGGCGGCGCCGCGCGCCCTGGCGGCCGGCCCGCCCGGCACGCCCGCCTTCCGCACGGCGCTACGCGACGGCATGGAGGCGGTGCAGGGCCTGGCGGCGTCCGAGGCCGTGTTCAGCCTGTCGCCCACGGACCACAGCGGCGCCCAGGCGGACAGCCAGGTAATGGTCGAGATCCGCGGGGGCGCCTACCGCGTGTTGAAGGATGCCCCCTGAGTGTAGCCGCTCGACGACATCGGCGGCTATTGGCTTCCGTGACTTCCTCCACCCCCGCCACAAGCGATGTGTCTCTGCTGATCGCCGCAGATTTTACTTGCCCGGCTCAACCGAGTGGGTGAATATTTTTGACAAGCATCCGGCACGACACGAATGCCGGATTGAACATCTCGCGGGAGGCGTTCATGGCTCCGACCCGACGCAGCTTCGGCTTCGCCGCCGCCGGCCTGCTGGTCGCGCCGCACATCGCGCGGGCCGCAGACCCGATCCTCGTCGGCATGACCTTGCCCGTCACCGGAGTCGGGGCAGAGAGCGGCAAGCTCACCGCCAATGGCGTCAGTCTCGCCTTGGACGAGGTGAACAACGAGGGCGTGCTCGGGCGCCCGCTGCAGGTCGTTGCCGAAGACGACCAGACCTCGAACCCGGGCTCGGTGCTTGCCTTCTCGCGGCTCGCAAGACGGTCGGAGATCGTCGCCTTCATCGGCTCGGTCCGGTCCACCCAGGTGAACAGCATGGCGCCGGACGTGCTCAAGACCGCCAAGCCCATGATGTTCGGCGGCACCGATCCGTCGCTGACACGCGTGGGCAACCGCTGGCTGTTCCGCTGCAGGCCGAACGACAGCTACTCCGCCAAGGTCATCGCCGAATACGGCGCCAAGGACCTTGGCAAGCAGAAATGGGCTGTCGTCCACACCACTGACACCTTCGGCTCAAACGGCTCCAAGGCGCTTGAGGCCGAACTCAAGGCGCGCGGGGCGACGCCCGTGCTGATGCAGGGTTACACGAACCAGTCGGCGGACTTCTCGGGCGTCGTGCTGGCGGTGCGCCAGTCGGGTGCGGACGTGCTGGCCACATACTTCTCGCTCGACACCGACCTCGGCATCTTCGCGCGCCAACTCCGCCAATTCGGCGTGGCCATTCCCTGGATCGGCTCCGCGGCCATCACCAACGTTACCGCGCGGAACCTGGCAGGCCCGGCGCTGCACGGCACCTATGGCGTCGCCGACTTTGCCGTGGAAGCAAATCCGGCAAGCCGGTCGTTTGCGGACCGGTATCAGGCCGCCTACAAGGTGGTGCCGGACCTGACCGCTGCCTGGGCGTACGACGCTGTCCACCTCCTCGCCCGCGCGATCCGGGACGCGAACAGCACGGAGCCGGAGGCGATCCGCTCCGCGATCCTCGCCATCAGGGGCTACTTGGGAGTTGAGGGCAGATACAGCTTCGACGCGAACGGCGACGGGCTGCACGGCTAC
>CAXTUQ010000224.1:1676-8738 GCA_964247405.1 uncultured Acetobacteraceae bacterium | reverse complement strand
ATGGACTCACCGAGAGATGCTGCTCCGTTTGCCGCCCGTCCTCTGCCGTGCCGTCTGGACCTTCACCGCAGCGTTTGGCGCACTGGCCGCCAGCCCGCAGTCACGGGCGCAGACGCCGGCGTCGCAACCGAGCCGCACCGTCAGTCTCAACTACGTTTACGCGGCCCAGCTCGGCTTCGGGGGCTACTTCCTCGCTGGACTCAGTGCCAACGTTTATGCATTGCCGCTTGCCTACACGCTGCCCGGCGTTCCCTGGGGATGGACGGTCCGGCTCTTGGCGCCCGCGCAAGTCGGCCTTTACAGCTTCCGCGCCACCGACACCAACGGCCAGCGCCTTTCGATCAATCAGCAGTCCCTTTCCGTGGCCCCAGGGGCGGAGTTGCGGATCCCCGTCGGTCAGCGCGTCGTGCTCAAGCCGTTCGCCCAAATGGGCGTTGTCCGCGCGTTCGGGAGTGGCGTCGGCAACCCGGATTCCTTGATCTACCGCGCGGGCGCGCGCGGTCGCACGGTGGCGTTCGGGCGCCTACGCCTACTCGCTCGGCAACGGCTCCCCCAGTCCGTCGCGCGGCTGCGCGGGCCAAGCCTAGGCCGGAGGCCACGATGACCGCGTTCGCCATCGATCCCCTCACCGCGGGCGCCGTGGTGCTGGCCACAGCCGCGACCGACGCGGTGTATGTGATGTTCACCTCCGCCGTGGTGGCGCGCCGGCGGGTGCCTGCGGCGAGCTGGAGCAGCCTGTGGTACCTGCTCTCCTCCTTTGCCGTGATCAGCTACACGGAAAACTGGGTTTACGTTGGCTTCGCGGCGGTTGGCTCGTGGATCGGGGCGTTCGCGTCCATCACGTTCCTGCATCGCCCGTCCGCCCGGCCGCCGACCGGCTCCGCACCCGAATAGCCCGGCGCCGCGCTTCATGGCCCCCTGACAGGCCGCGCACGCGGCGGCCGTCCCAGCTTCCGGCGCAGGAGACCACCCCGGGCACGCCCATGGGTTTCACAGCTGCGGTTCAGATAGACCCATTGTTGCGCTCGATCTCGCACGCACGGTGCCAGTGCTCGTCAGCCCGGTTCTCCGAGCAGCCTTCCTGCTGCCATAGGAAATAAGCGCGCTCGCGGATGCGCTGCTCAATCCTGTCCAGCTTTTGCAATCGCGTCTCCAAAACGTCGCTGTACGGCGTGAGCGGCCCACCCCGGCTGACGTGCCGCCTAGCGTGCATCGCCTCAGTCTCCGGGACGAGCTGCATCGCCGCGGCGAGCCTCAGCGCTTCGCGCTCGGGGTCCACGGCCTTTGGGGTGCCGCCCTCGTCCTCCACCGCGATGGGGAAAACGTGCAGGACCGTGCCCCTGCCGTTCAACACGTCAACCAGACAATCCTTCATGCTGCATCCCTCATGGCGGCTCGTTTCGGAGGGATTATTACAGGAAATGGCACCTTCCAATGCGATGGGATTTGTCACTAAAATCGAAGGTATGTTGGAGATGCTGATGGCCATCCCAGCCCTGCAGTCAACCAGCATAGCCCCAAGCAGACGCACAAGTGACGAACTGGGGCGAGCGTCACCACCGGCTCGAGACGCTGGCGCCGTCTTGTTCGCTCAGTTCACGCTCGTGGAAGCAGGCGATGCCGCGGCCATTGGCCTTTGCCTGATAAAGCGCGGCGTCCGCGTCCTTCAGCAATGCCTCGTAGGACGTGGCGGCGGGCCACGCCATGGCGATGCCGATGCTCACTCCGACGTCAAGCTGGTGTCCGTCAATGGCGTATGCCCGCGAAACCTCCACCACGATCCGGTCGGCGATGGCCTGCGCCAAGACGGTGTCAGCGCCCCACAGGACAATGGCGAACTCGTCGCCGCCCAAACGGGCGCATAGGTCGCCGACGCGCACCTGGCGCTCCAAGCGCCGTGCGACGGCGATGAGGAGCTGGTCGCCGGCCGGGTGGCCCCGCGTGTCGTTGACCGCCTTGAACCGGTCGAGATCAAGGCAGAGGAGCGCAATCGGCGACGCCTCGGCCGCTCGGAACCGCGCATCAAGCGTTTCGCGGAACAGGCGGCGGTTGGCCAAGCCGGTCAGCTCGTCATAATGGGCGAGGAAGCGGGCGCGGTCGTTTGCCCGCTTGACGCGAGTCACGTCCGAGCCGACGCCTCGGTAGCCTTCGAACACCCGCTGCGCCGTGAACTTCGGCTTTCCGGTGAGCGACCACCACATGACCTCCGCCCCAACGGGGAAGCAGACCTCGAAGTCGCGAAACGGCAGGCGGCGCTCCATCAGGGCTGACAGCGCAGGCAGGCCGCCCATCGCGGGCTGGCCCGCATCCGTCGCCAGGGATGCCTGCGATCCCAGGATCTCCGCGAATGTCATCCCGAAGAGGCTGCGCGGCTCCCTTTGCATGACCTTGGCAAACCGGTCCGAGACATGCGTCAGCAGGCCGTCCTCGTCGGTTTCCCAAAGCCAATCGCACGCGGCCTCCTCGAAATCCCGGAGCAGAAGGCTGATCGTCTCCCGCCCATCCTGATGCTCGATCTCGCCGAGCGCGCGGAGGATGAGGACCCGGTTGAGGTAGAGCATGCAGAACAGCGTCAGCACGCCATACCCGGCAAGGAGCGTCGCCACCGCGGGATCGATGGCGTGGGTCGTGACGGTCGTGGCGATGAAGCCCGACGCTGTAATCGGGACCCAGAAGGCAAGGGCGGCCGAAACCGGGACGATCAAGGCTCCGGCGGCAATCGAGCCGACGATCAGGGCAAACAACACGCTGCGCTGGTCCGCCTGCGCGAACGGCATCAGCCCGCTGAACAGGACGCCCCAAGCCAGTCCGAGGACAGAGGCGACCCGGACGTACCAGGACCGCACCTCCTCGGCGGTGCTGCCTGTGAAGCCTTTCCATAGTCCGCTCCAACGCAGGCTGATGCCGATCAGGGCCACGTAGCAGGAGGATATGGTGGCCTCAACCGGCGCCAGCATCGTTCTCGCGCCGGTGTCCCAGAATTCGTAGATGATGAGAAAGATTGTTCCCTGGCCCATGACGGACATGACGCCGACAAGCGTGCTGAGCACGTTGACCTGCTCAAGCCGGATTTGATCGGCCACACGGCGCGGCAGGCCCGTCAACGAGAACGAGCGGGTGATGCGGGATGGAAGCTGCAAGAACCTGCTGATCAGGTCCGGCCGCCTCGCGCCATGGGTGCCGGGTCGCTGGATGGGCGCGTCATCGGTCTGCATCATCGGCTCAATTGCATGGTTGCGGCCGTTCGGGACATGGTGGCCGCCAGGCCCCGAACCGTTGCATTTGGATAACATCATTCATCGGAACTGCTAAGAGCCTGAATCCATCCGGAGCCACGGCAGAAACATGCCCGTGCGCGCGGCGTAGGCGGCATAGCGGCCTGCCAAGGCGGAGCGGGCGAACTTTCCTTCCTCATGGCGGGCAGCCACGACGTAAACCGTTCCCAGGATCAGCACCGCGACCCAGCCGGACAGGCCCGGCGTCGCCGCGGCTGTTCCCGTCCAGAACAGAAGGTAGGCGCTGTAGAACGGATGCCGGACCCAGCGGTAGGGTCCGGCATTCAGCACCAAGCGCGGCTCATCGCCGGTGAAGGCCAGCGTCGGAGGCGTGGCTCGCGTCGCGGCGAGGGTCCAGCCCCAAAGCCCGGCCGAGACGGCGAACAAGAGGCAACCGGCCATCCAGCCTGGGGACGCCGTTTCGTGCAGGACGCGCCAGACGAAGAAGCCGAAAGCCCAAAGGCTCAGGAGGGAAATGACCCATGTTCCCTGCGACTCCTTGTCCCTCCGCACGAAGTGGCGCAGCGTTCCCCACGTGAAGCAGGCAAAGCAGGCGGCTCCGAAGCAGGCGACCACCATCGAGGGGCCAGGGTCATGCATTGCTGAACACGGGGACGCTGCTGCCGCGGAACAGGGCGTTGTAGCCGGCACGCGCTGCCGGGCTGATCGAGAGCGCCGGAATCGCCTTTGAAACCCTGTCATAGCTTTCCCGTCGGCAAACAAGGAAGCTGGTCATGAAATTGAGTCCAGTATATTTTTTTGGGCTGCCAATGGACTCAAATCGAAGCCTCTTGTAGAAGCCGACATGATTGCTGCGGACGCATGACGTGACCAGGTCGGGGTCATGATGCTGGATCATGAATCCCACCATGCGGAAAAGGATGAACACCAAGCCCTGATTGTGATCGAGGTCGGGGTGACAGACGAGGCGATTGATCTCGACGGCCCGCTCCGCCGGTTTCAAGAGGCCGTCAAATTCTTCGGGGAACACGTGCGTGACCGGCAAGTCCCTGGCTTCGGGGTTTGAAGACGAGGGGTCCATGGCGCAGACCCGCACTGACGCGACGGGCCGCGCGTCCTTGTAGATGACGACCGTCGTATTGGATGGGACGGAGTCATGGGGGTCGGAAAACTCTCCGTTCGGGCGTGCATCGATATAGCCGTTGCTGTGGTAGCATAGGTGCCGCAATTTGAATGCGTCTTTTTTTGTTTGGCGGTCGAGGGCCAGGCGCGCTTGCAGACCTTGAAACGCGCCGGTCCGGCTCTGCTTCCGCTCGCTTGCAGGAAGCTTGCTTTGTGCGGCAACTGCCAACGTCAAACTCATTGGGCATAACCTTTCGTCGTCATTGCATGGATGGAGAGCGCCAAAGGCGGCTGGCCCGAACACAGGCGGTGCCTGGATGGTTTACAGCAGGTAAATGAAACAACCTGTATAATTAAAATGGACCCCGCTCTATCTATATTGTTGAAATCTATAAACTTAAGTTAATGTGAATTCTTGCATGAGCCTGAGAATGTTTTGTTTGTATGAGAGTTCATATTTCTTCGGAAAATGTCTATAGGAAATTAAAAATATACTGGATAAATATTGAGTTTTTCACGATGCCGTTGCATCTGCGCTGAAACCAGAACCAGGAACGTCCCCCATCGGAGCCGAACGGCGTGCTGCGGGCCGGCGTCGTCGGCCGGCTGAGGGCGGCAGGCTCGAAGCCCCTGCCGCGGTTTCCGCTGCGGCGGTGCGCTGCAAAACGGCTCTATCCGCTTGGTGAAATGCCCTTTATGTCAGTGAACGCTGTAACGAGGGCAGCGCTGGGACGAGGGCAGCGCTGGCGGCACCCGGCCTTGCCCTCGCGCGGTAGGTTCAGCTCAGCAGGGATGACGATTGATGCTGCCGGCTCGGGAACACCTCACGATCTGCGTCGCCCATCCGGCCTATCAGCTCAAGGCCCGCCTGGACGCCGCGCACCCCGGTTTCAAGGTGATCGAGGTCCGCGACGGCGCCGCGTTCAAGCGGCACGTTGCCGAGGCGGATGTCGTGGTGGTGTCGGGCCTATGGACCAACGACCTGCTCGCGCAGGCGCCGAAGCTGGCCTTCGTCCAATCGGTCAGCGCCGGGATGAACCAGTTCGACCAGGCGGCATTGCGCGCAAGGGGCGTCCGGCTGGCCAGCGCGCAGGGCGTGAACGCCCGGGCCGTGGCCCAGCACGCGATGGCGCTGATCCTGGCGCTGGCCCGGCGCCTGCCGGAAGCGTGGGACAACCAGAAGCAAAGGCATTGGCGCCCCATGCAGGGCAATCTCGCCGAACGGGAAGACGAGCTGACCGGCAAGACCCTGCTGGTCGTCGGCCTCGGCGGCATCGGCGGACGCCTGGCGCGGCTGGGGAAAGCCTTTGAGATGACCGTGATCGGCGTCCGGCAAGACCCGGCGAAAGGCGCAGACGGCGCCGACGCCGTGCACGGATTGCCGGATTTGCCGGAGCTGCTGCCAAGGGCGGACTTCGTGGCACTCACCTGCCCGCTCACCGCGGAAACGCAGGGGCTGATGGACGCCGCGGCGTTCGGACGGATGAAGCGGTCCGCCTCCCTGGTCAACGTGGCGCGGGGCGGCTGCGTCGTGGAGGGTGATCTGATCACCGCATTGCAGTCCGGCCGGATCGCGGGCGCCGCCTTGGACGTGGTGGCGGAGGAGCCGCTGCCCGCTTTCTCTCCGCTCTGGACCATGCCGGGCGTGCTCATCACGTCCCACCTCGGCGGCGAAACGCGCAGCTACGAGGAGAACGTCGTGGAGGTGCTGATGGAGAACCTGAACCGTCTCTGGCGGGGCGACGCGGCCTTGCGGAACCAGGTTGTCTGAGCGGGCGGCCGCTTGACCCGGCATGTCGCCGTCATCGGCGCAGGCGCGGTGGGGGCGGCCACCGCCCTCGAATTGATGCGCGACGGACACCGGGTGACGATCATCGAACCCGGCGAGCCCGGCGGGGAGCAGGCGGCCAGCTACGGCAACGGGTGCTGGCTTTCGACCATGTCGGTCATCCCGCCAGCCGGGCCGGGGACGTGGCGGAAGCTGCCCCGCTTCCTGGCCGATCCGCTCGGGCCGCTGTCGATCCGGTGGCGGCATCTGCCGCGCGCGGCGCCCTGGCTGCTGCGCTACCTGGCCGCCGGGTGGACGGAGGCGCGCGTCGCCCGTGCCGCCCAGGCCCTGCGCCCGTTGCTGCTTGACGCCCCGGCGCTGCACCGCAAACTCGCGGAGGAGGCCGGGGTCGGTCCCCTGATCGAGCAGCGGGGCCTGATGTACATCTACCCGGACCGCGCCGCGTTTGAAGCCGAGGCGATAGCCTTCCGCATCCGCGCCTCCGTCGGCATACGCTGGCTTGAGCTGGACGAGGACGAGATGCGCCAGCGGGAGCCGGCGCTGGACCGGCGCTACCGCTTCGGCGTGCTGGTCGAGGAAGCCGGGCATTGCCGGGACCCCGGCGCCTACGTCGCCGCCCTGGTCGCCCTGGCCCGGCGGGAGGGCGCAGCACTGGAGCGGCGGCGAGCCACCGGGTTCCGGATTGAGGGCGGCCGGCTGCGCGGCGTGGGCACCGATGGCGGCGAGATCGCGTGCGACGCGGCGGTCGTCAGCGCGGGCGCCCGGTCCAAGGCGCTCGCCGCCGCCGCCGGGGATCGCGTTCCGCTGGAAAGCGAGCGCGGCTACCATGCGGTGCTGAGCGACCCGGAAGCCGGCCCGCGGCTGCCGCTGATGCCGTCCGCCGGCAAGATGGCGATCACGATGACGGAGGGCGGG
>CAXTUQ010000224.1:0-1666 GCA_964247405.1 uncultured Acetobacteraceae bacterium | reverse complement strand
GGTGAGTGCGCCTGGCCTGTTCGAGCCGGACGACCCAGAGGCGAAGCGCGTGACGGCGGCGTTCGCGCAGGGGTTGGCCGGGCTGCCTGCCGGGCTGAAGCAGGATGATGCCGCGCTGAACGACGCCGCGCGGGCTGCGCTGCGCCGGGCAGGTCGAGATTGCCGGCCTCGACGCGGCGCCGGACTGGCGGCGGGCGGAGGTGCTGCGCGACCACCTCCTGTGCTGCTTCCCCGGCCTGCCGCGCACGCTGCCGGCTGATCGGATCAAGGTTTGGATGGGGCACCGGCCCAGCATGCCGGACGGGCTGCCGTGCCTGGGGCGTTCGCGGGCGACGCCGGACGTGGTGCATGCGTTCGGCCACGGCCACATCGGGCTGGTCGCCGCCGCCCGGACCGCGCGCGTGGCGGCGCAGATCGTCGCCGGCCGCCCGCCCGAAATCCCGGTGGCGCCGTTCGACCCGGCGCGGTTCCGGTGAGCGCCAACACCCAAAGGAGAACGCCATGACCAGCCGAACGACCCGCCGGTCCCTTGCGGCGATCACCGCAGTCCTTCCGGTCGCCGGCCTGGCCGCGGCGGCCCAGGCACAGGCACAACCGCAGGACAGCCGGGAAAGCACGTTCGAGCGCATCGGGCGCACCAAGGTGCTGCGGATCGCCGCTCTGCCCGGCGAGCTGCCGTATTTCCGCAAGGACCTGGCGACCGGCGTCTGGAGCGGCGCCTCCATCGAGATGGCGAAGAGCATCGCCGCGGTGTTCGACGCCAAGCTGGAATACGTCGAATCCACCTACGGCAACTCGGTCCTTGACCTGCAATCCAACAAGATCGACCTCGCCTTCGCCTTGAACCCGACGCCGCAGCGCGCGCTCGCCATCGGCTTCACGCGTCCTGCGATCATCAACCCGTTCGGCTGCCTGGCGAAAAAGGGCTTCGATCCCAAGACGTGGGACGACATCAACAAGCCGGAGGTCCGGGTGGCGTTCGACATCGGCTCGCTGCACGACACCTGCGCGCATCGGTTCGCGCCCAAGGCGCAGCTCACCGGGTTCAAGACGCGCGACGACTGCATCCTGGCGCTGCAGTCCGGCCGGGTGGACGTGGACATCCTGGCCGGGCTGCTGGGCCTGGCCGCGGTCGGCAAGAACCCGGGGCTGGGGCCGTACCACCTGCTGGCCAGCCCCACGGTGGCGCTGCCGAGCAGCCTGGGCATCCAGCATGAGGCCGACACGCGGTTCCGGGAGGTGCTGGACGCCTGGCTCGACTACAACCGCGGCATCGGCCAGATCCGGGAATGGCTGCTGGCCGGGCTGGAGCAGCTTGGCGTGAAGCGGGACGACCTGCCGTCCGAGCTGAGCTTCTAAGGGAAGCGGACGCCGGATGGGCTATCAATGGGGCTTCGGGTTCCTGTGGCGCTACGCGCCGCTGTTCGTGTCCGGCGTGCTCGTCACCCTGGCCTACACGGCGGGGACCATCCTGCTCGGCCTGGGTGTCGGGTTGCTGCTCGGGCTGGCGCGGCTGTCGCGGTCGCGCCTTCTCAACGCGCCGCTGGTGGCGTTGATCGAGGTGTTCCGGTGCACGCCGCTGCTGGTGCAGATCATCTGGTTCTACTACGCGCTGCCGGTAATCATCGACGTGCAGATTCCTGCGACGGTGGCGGCGACGCTGGTG
>CAXTUQ010000223.1:0-8763 GCA_964247405.1 uncultured Acetobacteraceae bacterium | reverse complement strand
CCCGTGCCAAACCCCTTCCAACTTCGCCAGCAGTATCCAAACCGGGGCAATCCCAACGCAGCTGCATCGCGTGGGCGAGACAGGACAGGCGTCGTGCGCCCACATTCCTGGATCTGTGCAACAAAGCCCAAGACAGCGCATGCCGTCAGGGCACAGGCCGAGGGTGCCCGGCGACATGCGCCAGCGGGTCAGGAGACCGGAATGCCAAGAGATCTCGACGAGGCCATAGGAAGCGCCACCCCGCCCGGCAGCGTGGCGAGGCCTGTGCCGCCCCTCTGGCTTCTGGCGCTGATCACCCTCAGCGGCACGCTCGCGATGCATATGTTCGTGCCCGCCCTGCCGCGCGCCGCGCGCGAACTGGGCGCCAGCGCCGGGGCGATGCAGGGCACCGTCAGCCTTTATATCCTCGGGCTGGCAGTGGGACAGCTCGCCTATGGGCCGCTGTCCGACCGTTACGGGCGGCGGCCGCTGCTGCTTGCGGGGCTTGCGCTCTACACCGTGGCCGGACTGGCCGCCGCCCTCGCGCCAGGGGTGCGGACGCTGCGCGCCGCCCGGCTGGTCCAGGCGTTGGGCGGATGCGCCGGGCTGGCGCTGGGCCGCGCCATGGTGCGCGACACGGCGGCGCCCGAGCACGCGGCCCGGCGGCTCGCGCTGCTGAACCTGATGGTGACGCTGGGACCCGGCCTTGCGCCGCTCGTCGGGGGCGCGCTGTCCGAGACATACGGGTGGCGCTCCATCTTCGTCGCGCTGTGCGCGCTGGGCGCCGCCAACATCTGGCTCACCCTGCGCCGCCTGCCGGAAACAGGGCAGCGCCGGGCCGGGGTCAGCGCGGCGTCGTTGGCGCGGGAGTACGGGCGGCTGCTGCGTTCGCCGGCCTTCCTGGGCTACGCGGTCGGGGGCGGCTGCGCCACCACCGCCATGTACGCCTTCTTCGCGGTCGCGCCCTTCGTGTTCGTGGACGAGCTGCACCGGTCGCCGCATGAGTTCGGGGTTTACCTGGCGCTGCTGGTCGCGGGCGTTTCGTTGGGCAGCGTCCTGGCCAGCCGCCTGGTCGCGCGCGTGGCGATCGAGCGGCTGCTGGCCTGGGCCAGCGGCGCCGCCGTCCTCGCCGCCTTCGTCTTGCTGGGCATCGTGCTGAACGGGGCGCTCAGCGTGCCGCTCATCCTCGGGCCGATGTTCGTCTTCACGGTAGGCGTTGGGCTGGCAAGCCCCATGGCCTTGACCAAGGCGGTGAGCGTGAACCCCAAGGTGATCGGGTCGGCAGCGGGCCTGTACGGGTCGGCCCAAATGGCGATCGGGGCGCTGTGCACCACGCTGGCCGGGCTGGGACGCGACCCGGCGCTCGCTGCGGCGTCCGTGCTGGCTGCGGCCGGGGTGATCGGGCAGGCCGCGTTCTGGACGGCTGCGCGGGCGGAGAAGGCCAACTCGCCCAAGCCCTCCGGAGGCCGAAGGGGCGCGTGAGGTTGCCAGGCCGCGGTTTTTGCGCGGCTTCGCCGGCCCGACCGCCGGTTTCATTCTCTTCCAAGATGCGCGACGGGCACGGCAAGCGTCAGTATCCGCGCGAGCTGTTGTTCTCTACGGTGGTCGAGACCATCGTGCATGACATATTTACAATAATGCCGATCCAAGTCGTAGGATGAGATCTCGTCTACCGTTAATCGGGGATTCACGCACCAGACGCCATGTGACATAGGTCACACCAGACGTCCATGCGATGTCCTAAAACGGGCGCTGCTGCTGATGAAGGAACGCGTTTCCGGGAAAGTCATGCAGCAAAATCCGGGTCCGGGAACAGCCAACGGCGGACAAACAGCCGGAGCAAGGCGAAGCAACAGCCGCCAACGACCACCAACAGCGATAGGAAACGTCATGACTGCTACGACGATCGGCGCCGGCTCGGACACGCTGGCGCTCAAGGTGTCCGAGGATGCCTACGAGGGCGATGCGCAGTTCACGGTCAGCGTGGACGGCCAGCAGGTCGGCGACGCCCTGACCGCCACGTCGCCGCACGCCAGCGGCCAATCCGACGCCGTCAACGTGCTCGGGAACTGGGCGGCCGGCCCTCATACCGTCACGGTCAACTTCCTCAACGACGCCTGGGGCGGCTCGGCAGACACGGACCGCAACCTGTACATCGACGGCGCCGCCTACAACGGCACGGACGTGAGCGGCGCCGCGACGACGTTCTACTCAGGCGGCCCGCAAAGCTTCGGCCTGGCCGATCCGGGGTCCACGTTTCTCTGGGACGGCACGTCATCCACGTCGTTCCGGGACGGCACCTCGTCCCCGTCGCAACCCGAGGTCAACCCGGGCGACAACCTGATCCTCACCGACGGCACGTTCGTCGCGCAAGGCAGCCGGCTGTCCGGCGTCGAGGTTTACCTCAATGGCCAGACCTCCCCGGCCAACCTGGCCGTGCAGGATGGCTCCGTCGGCGACCTCACGCTGACCTCGTTCTTCAACCTCCCGCGCTTTCCCGGCACGGGCACCCTCGACGTCACCGGGAATGTCGCCATCGAGAAGCCTCTGCATTGGGGCGCGCGTTACGCGCCGGATTCCCTGAGCGTAACCCTGAACGGCGGCGCTGCGCTCAGCGTGAACGGCGGCAGCCTCGGCCGGGCCGCCTCGCTCGTGGTCAACGGCTCGCCCGGCTCGACCGTCGTGAACACGGGCATCCTGTCGCTGTCGAACACGGCCCAGTTCGCGATCCATGCCGACCTCGCGGGCGCGGGCACCATCCAGAGCGTGCCCGCTGCCGACTCGTCCGGCGTCACCATCGAGCTCGACGGCGCCGTTTCGGCCGCACAGACCGTGCAACTGGACGGGGGCACGCTGCAACTGGACCAGCCCATGCGCTTCATGGGGACGGTGGCCGGCTTCACCACGTCCGCACCGGGAGGGCCGGCTTCGGAGCTGCGGCTTGAGCACAGCACGGTGACGGGCGCATCCTTCCAGCAAGGGGCGGGCGCCGGCGATCTGTCGGTGTTCACGCAGGACCCGGGCACCGGCGCCGCGGGCGCGGCCGTCATCCATGTCTCCGGCAGCTTTGCGCCGGACGCCTTCGTGTTCACCAACGACGCGGCAACGCAGTCGGCCCTGATCCGGCTGGCGCCTGTGCAGCAGGCCGCCATGTGACGCAGGGGCCTGGTGCGGCAGGCAGGACGAAGCGCCGGGCTCAGAACCTGTTTGAGTGGGTTTGACTTGCAGTGGCTTGGATCGGCATCGGGTTGAGCAGGGCTTCAACGCCGGACAGGACGGCTGCGCCCGCGATGCAGGCGGCGGAGATGTCCAGGCGCCCGGCTCGGCCGCGCAGCAGACCACCCCAATGTGCGAGCCACCCGAAGCTACGCTCCACCACCCAGCGGCGTTCAAGCACGACAAAGCCCTTCTGCGCAGGATCGCGCTCGATCATGGTCAACGGCATCTCGATATACGTGGGCGCGACGCAGTTGACCCGTACATTGCGGTCGGCCCACTCGGCGGCGAGCGACCGCGTCAGATGGTGCACGCCCGCCTTGGACGCGTTGTAGGCCGCCTGTTCCTGCGGCCTCACGACGATCGAACCCGCCATCGACCCGATGTTGACGATTGATCCCCGGCCATGGCCGAGCATGATGCGCCCGAACGCGCGGCAGCACCGGAACACGCCGTTCAGGTTGACGTCGATGTGCTGCAGCCACAGCGCGTCTTTCATGTCCTCGGCCTTCACCTCGGACACGACAACCCCGGCGTTGCAAACGAGGATGTCGATCCTCCCTTGCCGCCCCAGGATGTCCGGCGGCAGCACGAGCAACCGTGCCGGTGTCGGTGACGTCGATTTCGACACCCTCGGCCGTGCCGCCGGCCTCGATCACCGCTTGCGCCCCGCTCTCGGCTCGGGCCGGGTCAAGGTCGGCGACAACCACGGCGGCCTCGGCTTCCGCCAGTGCCGTGACGCAGGCCAGGCCGATGCCGCCCCCGCCGCCGGTGACGACGGCGACACGGCCGTCAAGGCGCAGCTTTTCCAAGTACATCGGCGTGCTCCTCAACAGCGGCCAACGGCAGGCATCAGCTCAGCACGATGCCGCCGCACACGTTCAGGGATTGCCCGGTCACGAACGCCGAAGCGTCGGAGGCGAGGAAGCAGGCCGGCCCCACCACGTCCTCTGGCTGTCCCAGCCGGCGCAGCGCGGTGATGCCCACCCACTTGTCGATGTTGGCCTGCTCCGACAGGTTGGTGCGGCCCATCTCGGTGACGATGATGCCGGGGCAGACGCAGTTGGCGGTGATGCCGAACGGCCCGGCCTCCTGGGCCAGGACGCGGGTGAACCCCATGATGGCGGCCTTGCTGGCCGAGTAGTGCGCCTGCTCCGGCGCGCCGTGCTTGCCGCCGATGGAGGCGATGTTGACGATGCGCCCGTAGCCGCGCACGCGCATGTGCGGCAGCAGCGCCTGCGTCACCAGGAACGTGCCCTTGGCGTTCACGTCCATCACCGCGTCCCACTGGTCCTCCCCCAGGTCCTCGACCGAGTTGGCGATCAGGATGCCGGCGTTGTTGACCACGGCGTCGATCCATCCCATCTGCGCCAGAGCCGCGTCCACCATGGCGCGGACCGCCGCGCGGTCGCTCACGTCCGCCAGAAGCGGGATGCCGCGCCGTCCCAAACCCCCGATCTCCTCCGCCACCGCCATCAGCTCGGCTTCCTGGCGCGCGATGTCGTTCACCACCACGTCGAAGCCGTCGCGCGCCAAGCCGAGCGCAATCGCCCG
Organism: uncultured Acetobacteraceae bacterium; assembly: GCA_964247405.1. Classification (GTDB taxonomy): domain Bacteria; phylum Pseudomonadota; class Alphaproteobacteria; order Acetobacterales; family Acetobacteraceae; genus CAHJXG01. The sequence goes on along the minus strand of CAXTUQ010000223.1, from coordinate 4,014 downwards.
GCCGATGCCGCGGCTGGCGCCAGTGACGAGGGCCGTGCGGCCGTTTCCTGCTGCCATTTTTTCTTCCCCCCCTAAAAGAACCGGATTTCCCCACGCAGCACCGCAAGGCTCACGGCGGCGATCATCACCACCCCGCGCACCTCGTTCTGCAAGTAGAAGGGCGCGCCGAGCAGGTTGAGGCCGTTGTCGAGCATCCCAATGATGATGACGCCCACCAGCGTGCCCTGCACCGTCGCGCGTCCCGGCTTGAACGCGGTCATGCCGAGGAACACCGCGGTCAGGCTGTCGAGCAGGTAAGGCTCGCCGGCGCCGGGCTGCCCGGTGCCTAGCCGGGCCGTCAGCATGACGCCGCCCATCGCCGCACCAAGGGCGGACAAGGTGAGCGCCACCAGGCGGCAGCGGTCCACGTTGATGCCCGAAAGCCGGGCCGCCTGCAGGTTCGCCCCGGTCGCCACCACGGCACGGCCCAGGCGCGTCCGGTTCAGCAGCACGTAGAAGGCGGCGACCACGAAGGCGGCGATGAGGACCGGCACCGGCACCACGCCCCCGACGCGCCCGGTGGCGATGAAGTAGAACGCCGATGGGAAGCTCGCGTAGATCGAGTCGCCCCCGTCATAGGCATAGTTCGCGCCCAGCGCGATGGGTCCCATGGCGAGCGTCGCGATCAAGGACGGGATGCGCAGCCGGGTCACAAGCAGCCCGTTCACGATGCCGATGGCGATGCCCGCCAGCACCGACAGCACGATGGCCAGCACGATGGGCAGCCCCGACCAGACCATCAGCCCGGCCGCCAGCACGCCGGACAGCCCTGCCACCTGTCCGACCGAAAGGTCGAACTCGCCGCTCGCCACCGCGACGGTCAGCCCGGAGGAGATCACGGTCAGCACGGAGATCTGCACCAGGATGTTGCTGATGTTGTTGGCCGAGGTGAACTGGCTGCTTGCGAGGGCGAACACCGCGAAGATGAGCAGCGCCGCCCCTACCGTGCCGTAGCGGGCGGCAAGCTGGTTCCACTCGATGCGGCGCGCGGGCGTGGCGGTCGTGGCGGACATGGCTAGTTCACCTCAAGAAGCAGCCGGCTTTCCGAAAGCTCGGCCCGGTTCAGGCACGCCGAAAGGCGGCCGTCGGCGATGCAGTACACGCGGTCGCACAGCGCAATCAGCTCCGGGAACTCGGCGGAGGCGATCAGCACCGCCGCCCCCTGCTGCGCGAGGCCGCGGACCAGCGCGTAGATCTCGGCCTTGGCGCCGACATCGACGCCCTCCGTCGGGTTGTCGAGCAGCAGCACCGGGGGCGTTGCCATGCGGCCGATGCGCGCGAGCCAGCGGCCGAACACCACCTTCTGCTGGTTGCCGCCGGACAGTTGCAGCACGTCCTGATGCGGCCCGCTGCATTTCACCCGCAGCCGCGCCACGATGTCTCGCACCAGCGCCAAAGCCGGCCCGGCCCGCACGAAGCCGCCCCGGCTGATCTGCGCGAGCGAGCCGGCCAGCACGTTCTCCTCCACCGACAGGCCGCGGAAGATCGCCTTGCGCAGCCGGTCGTCGGACACGAGGAAGATGCCGTGGTCGATGGCCTCCCCCACGCTGCGGGGCAGGCGCATCAGCCCAGCGATCCGCATCTCGTCCGCGGCCGCCGCGTGCCGCACGCCCGCCAGGCGTTCCAACAATGCGGTCTGCCCGGCGCCGAGCACGCCGGCCACGCCGACCACCTCGCCCCGCCGGACCACAAGCTCCGGCACCTCCAGCTGCCCGACGCGCAGGCCGTGCGCCGCCAGCATGTCACCTTCCGCGCCGGCGCCGGGGGCGGCGTGGCTGTGCCAATCGGTGTCCTCGATGGCGCGTCCGACCATGAGGCGCACGACCTCCGGCAGGGTCACGTCCGCCACCGCCCCGTCATGCACCACCCGCCCGTCCTTCAGCACGATCACGCGGTCGCACTGCGCGAACACCTCGTTCATGTGATGCGAAATGAACAGGATGCCGAGGCCGCGCCGCTTCAGGTCCGACAGGAACGCGAAAAGCTGCTGCGTCTCGGCCAGCGTCAAGGAGGCGGTCGGCTCGTCCAGGATCAGGATGCGCGGGCCGGTCGCCAGCGCCTTGAGGATGTCGAGGATCTTGAGCTCGCCCAGGCTCAGCGTGTCGCACTCGCGCGACAGGTCGATCTTGACCCCGAACCGGTCGGCCAGTTCCTGCGCCGCGGACAGGAGGCGGCGCCCGTGGATCAGCCCGGCGCGCAGCGGCTCCCGCCCCAGCATGATGTTCTCCGCCCCGGTCAGCGGACGGATGATCGCGACCTGCTGGTGCGCGACCGCGATTCCCGCCGCCAGCGCGTCGGCCACGCCGCGGAACCGCACCGGGCGGCCGTCCATCGTGAGCGCCCCGGCGTCCGGCGCCAGCGCGCCGCAGATGATCTTGACCAGCGTGGACTTGCCGGCCCCGTTCGCGCCCACCAGCGCCAGCATCTCGCCCCCGTGCACGCTGAGGTCCACCTCGGCCAGCGCCGGCGTGCCGCCGAAGCTCTTGCCCACGGCGCTGGCCCGCAGGAGCGCTTCCGACGCCGCCAGGCGCGGGCGGGGCTGCAACCCCGCCACCCCGGTCAGCTCTTCATGCCGGCGAGCGCCCGGTCGCGGTAGATGTAGTACAGGTCGGTCGCCTCGTAGGTCGGCGTGCCCGCGGGCGGCACGTTGACGCCGCTGACGAGCAGGGGTGCGGGGAACTCCACGGTGGGCACGGGGACGACCTCCTTGGCCGGGCGGCCCTTGCCGACGATCTCGTTGATGAGCCAGCCGGTATAGGCGCCCCAGATCTCGAACGCCTGCGCCGTCGTGGCCTTGAGCGGGTAGCTCGCGTCCCGCATCCGATCGAGCGCCGTCGAGGCGCCGTCGGCGGAGACCACGAATATCTTGTCCTGCATCCCGCGCGACTTGATGACCTCGGCCGCTGCCATCCCCGGCTCGTCCCACGGGCACCAGATGGCATCAAGGTCGTTGCCGTAGCGTGCCAGCCAGTCGTTCACCACGTTCTGCGTCGTCTCGTAGAACCCGGCGTACTGGATCACCCGGTCGGCGTTCAGGCCGATCCACTCGTTCTCCGTCAGCACCGCGCGCATCACCTTGCCGCGCTTGCGCGTGCCGTGGTGGAAGTTGGCGACCACGGCGCAGATCTTCGCCTTCTCCTTGCCCTCTCCCAGCAGCCGGTCCACCATGTACTGGGTGTATTGCCCGCCCATCACCCAGTTGTTGCTGGTGATGTCGGCGATGGCCGGCGCCTGCCAGCCGCTGTCCAGGCTGAAGAACGGGATCTTGGAGCGCGTCAGGCTTTCCAGCGCGCTGTGCGCGGCGGTCAGCGTGCCGTACATCACCAGGATGGCGTCGGACTTGGCGGTGATCGCGTTCTCGATCTGGCTGACCAGCGCGCCGGGGTCGCCCTTGGCGTCGGTCTGGTTGACTTCCCAGCTCTTGTCGAGGCCGGTCGTCCTCAGCCATTGCTGGAACCCGGCCCAACTGCGCTGGTCCGACTGCGCCGACATCTGCTGCGCCACCACGGCGAGCTTCACCGGCTTGGTTTGCGCCTGGGCGCGCGCCGGCGTGCTGCCGAGCGTGAACTGGGCAAGCTGCACGCCGCCGGCCGCCGCGGCGGCGAGGCCCAGCATGCCACGTCGGGTCGGCAGGGCAGCGATTGGTTCAATCGTCATGGTTTATCTCCCCTTCCTCGTTTCTCGTTCGTCAAGCACGGCACGTCATCCGAACAGCGCGGCCACCTCCGCCGGCTGGTCCCAATGCGGGACATGGCCGGCATCCTGGATCAGGTGCACCGCCGCGCGGCTGCCGGCCTGCTTCACCTGCGTCCAGGGGATGATGCGGTCCTGGCCGCCCCAGACCACGCGGACGGGCATCGCCGCCGCGTGCATCGCAGCTGCTGCAATCCCCGCCGCGTCCTATCAGATCATTGGCAAGAAAAAGACAGAGGATCTGCCGGCGCGTAAGATGACCGCCACGCAGAATCAGATGAT
>CAXTUQ010000222.1:0-8785 GCA_964247405.1 uncultured Acetobacteraceae bacterium | reverse complement strand
ATTCGTTTATTTTGTTAGTTAATTGATTGCCGGAGAATAAGGTTAGTCTTAGGCGGCCCGTTTCGATCCTCTAAATGACTACTTGCCAGAGACATCGCATTTGCACAGTCTGATGATCAGAAATTGTGGAAGGCGGGGCGAAGTGGAAGCAGAGTAGCCCGGAATTCGCCAGGGATAGGCCGGAGGCGAGTAGAAGGCACGTGAGGACTTGGACTCCAGCCCCCGCGCGGGCACCTGGAGAGGGGACAACTACTTGGGCGCGCGAAGGCGGCCGACCCTGGCCGCGGCGCCCCCGACCTGTTACATGTAATACCAACCCTCGGTGATCAGAACCCATGCGCCCAGTCCCGCAGCCCCAGGGTCATGATGCGCCATGGCTGGGCCTCAAGCCTGTTCCAGGCGTCGGCGCAATGATCGACGATGTTGTTGTAGCAGGTGAACACCCGGTTCGAGAGCCAGTTGCCTCGCATGAACTCCCAGACGTTCTCCTGCGGGTTCAGCTCCGGGCACTTTGCTGGCAGCGGCACGATGGTGATGTTGGATGGCACGGCGAGCCGGTCCGACATGTGCCAGCCAGCCTGATCCAGCAGTAGCGCCGCGTGCCGGCCCGGCGCGACCTTGGCGGAGATCGCGGCCAGGTGCAGATCCATCGCCTCGATGTTGCACCATGGCAGGATCAGCCCGGCTGCCTTGCCGTCCTGCGGGCACACAGCGCCGAAGATGTAGGTCGATGCCGTGCGCTGGTCGTGCGGCGCAGAGGGGCGAGAACCCTTCTTGGCCCAGCGACGGGTGGTCTTGTTCTTCTGGCCGATCCTGGCCTCGTCGCCGAACCAGACCTCTATGTCGTCGGGATCGACGTCCTGCTCGCGCGCGATCTCGTCCAGGCGCGCGGGGAAGTTTTTTTAAAAGCCTCGATCGCGCCTTCCGCCTGGGAATGGTGGCGCGGCCGGGCGGACAGCTTGCGATACCCGAGCTCGCGCAGCTCGCGGCTCAGCGTCTGCTCGGACACGCTCACCTCGAACTCGTCATACAGCCACTGGCGCAGGTCGACCACCCGCCAGCGCACCACGCCATGCACGGCCGGGATCGGCCCGCTCTCGACCGCCGCCACCAGCGCCGCACGGTGTGTGTCATCAAGACGACGCGGCTGGCCGGGTGCCTTGCGGTCGATCAGCCCGGCAGGGCCATGCGCATTCAGCCTCGTCACCCAGTCGCGCACGATCTGCAGCGTGACGCCGCCGATCCTGGCCGCCTCGGTGCGCGTGGCACCGTCGCAGATCGCGGCCAACGCCAACAGCCGGCGGGTCTGCCCGGCATCCTTGCTGTCGCGGGCCGCGGCGCGCAGGCCGGCGGCGTCAAACTCCGCTCGAAGCGGGATCGGCATAGCGAAGCTCCTCGGTTCGCCATCCTTGAATCAGAACCGACGCGCGTCGGGCAACCCCCAGAAGTCATGGTCAATCAGGATTGGTATAACGAATTTCAGATGACCATTTGTTCACGAGAGCATCCCAATTACTTGTTCCGAACGCCTCGACCGCCTCATTCACCATTTTCTTCGCGAGATCAAAACCGAAATCGAATGTCTCTCGGGAGTCCTTGGGACCAATATGCGGAATTGCTTTCGTCCGCAACGCGCGTATTATAGCCCTTTCGATAATGCGGGCTTGCTGATGTCGTTGCTGGAAGACTTCGACTTCACCCAGTTCGAAGGCGCGTATCAGAAAGGTAAGGTCACGTACTCGGCCTCCCTCCATTGTAGGTTCTTTCTTGCTGAACCCAATTTTGACCCGCCCTTTTGATTGAGGATGCGACAGCACGTAAATCCACCCTGCCGCCGGTGACGGATCACTATCTTGTCTCACCGGTGAAACGGCCGTCTTTGTCATAGTGCCGCACGACCCCACTCGATCCAACCTCGTCCCGACCGGAGGAACGTCCGTCGCGGTCATAGGACCGCGTGACGTTACCTTGGGTCTCTGCTCGTCCTTGTTGACGCCCATCCCTGTCAAAGTGCCGCACGACCCCGCTTGACCCAACCTCATCTCGGCCGGTGGGACGCCCATCCCGGTCAAAGTAGCGGGTCGTGCTGCCTTCCTCCTCGGCTCGCCCTTGCCTGCGCCCATCCTGGTCGTAGTAACGGGTCGTGTTGCCCTGGCTCTCAATCCTTCCCAGCGAGTGTCCCGCCGCGTCATAGGGGCGTCGTGTGGTTTGCGCATGGGCACCGATCACCCAGGCGAGGCTGATCAGCAGAGTTGTTCTGAGCGTGGGAAATCGCCAAGCCAGTCTGGCGGTTTTAACGCCACCAGACCAGCCTTTCCTGACTGCATATCGCCGCCGGCCGCTGTTCTGATCCCTGACTGAACATTGCACGGCTCGTAGCGCGATGCCGCTTTGACCGTGGCAGGCACGATTGTGGAACACCCGGCGCTCGGCCGCTGGCGCATCATTGTTCAGCGTTGTGATCATCCCGTCCCAACTCGTTCCTTCACGCAATCAGGGCTTTCATATCAGTGTGTGTCAATCTACCTTTCTTCGAACCAGTGCGCAACGAAAGGCCAAGATGATGAGCGGCTCCGCTCGGACCATGTGCTCAGCGAAGCTATCTACGACCCGGGCGGCGTGCGTGTCCGCCGTGGCCGTGATCACCGTCACTATCGCTTCTGGCCCAAGCGCGAGGGCACAACGGCCGCCTCAGGCTGCCCCTGTGCCTTATGTTTCTAGTGTTTCCCCGGCGGCATTGGCTGCGTTCTCGCCTCAACTGAAATCGTTTGGCGGGCGGTGGTCCGATGGCAAATGTGAGCTGAGGTGGAACGACTGGTCGATCTCGGGTCTTGAAATAACGTTCCACGATCAGTCCGGTGGCCTCGACGTGGAACGCGTGGTCGATCTCCAGCCGGGAGCTTTCGTGACGCAATCCGTTGCCACCAGCCACGGTGCGGCGCCGAGCTTCTGGAAGTACCAGCCGATCTCTCTGGATGTTCTGCGAGTTCAGAACGTGTCCAGGGGTATGTCGTTCTCGCTGCGGCGGTGCCCACCACCCGCCGGCACCCTGACCGCAGCCAGTCCGAGTGCTGGTGGAGCGGCTGTGGCTGCGCCGAACCTCGGGGCCCCTACTGCTCCCACTCCTGCCCCCGTAGCGCCGACACAACCGATCCGGGGCAATACAGCAAACCCGTCTGCTGGGCCAGATACGGCACAGAACGCGATCGGACCAAGCTTCGATTGCCAGAAGGCGCGTGATCCGGTTGCTGCCACGATCTGCTCTGACCCTGCCCTGAAGCTTGTCGATCTTGAGTTCAACCAAGCCTACCAAGCACTGCGTTTCCAGTTGCCGGAGGAGCAGCGGCCGGCGCTGCGGCAAGAAAGCGTCGCCTTCTTGCAAACGGTGACCCAGGCGTGCCACTTGCCGGGCAAGGGCGTACCGGACGCGGCCGCCATGGCGCGGGCGACGCCATGCCTGGCGCAGGCGTACCGGAGCAAGCGAGCGGATTGGCTGGGCCGCCTGTCTGCGGAGGCGGCGCAGGAAGCCTGGCGCAGCATCCCCCGTCACGTCGCCTTGCAGAACCGGCTCGCCGAGACGGGCATGACGCAAGCAGGCGGACCAGCGGACGGGGTGTACGGGGTCGCTACCCGGGACGCGATCGTGCGTTTCCAGACGCAGCACGGCCTCGCCCCGTCCGGCTTTATGACGGACGCCACGGCTGACGCGCTGACCCGTTTTGCAAGCCATGATCCGGACGCCACCAACCCTGACGTGGAGAACTCGAAAAAGCAGCTAGATGCCAGGGTTCGAAATTGGCACGAAACGCTTGCTGAGGTTGACCTAGCCTCCCGTTCAGCCGATTCTGCTCACAAAGAAGATCGGTCGCAGCGTAAAGCGGGGTCTGATGATGAGCGCACCGAAATAGAGGAGAGGCGAAAAGCGATAGCTGCTGCGCTTACTGACGCCCGTTCTAGCCCTCGTGTTGCTGACCCTGATGCGGAAAAGGATCGGTTGCAGCGCGAGGCAGAGCAACGTGTACAAAAGCCAGCAGCAGACCAGAATGTAAGGAAGGAAGCTGAGCTTGCGACAGAACAACAGGCAAAGCAGCCAGTGGACGCGAATCGGACAAAAGCAGAAGTCGCTCAAGCACAGGAGCAGGCACAGCGTGAAGCGAAGGCTACAGTCACAGCATCAAACCTACAAAAATCAGATCTAGATTTTGACAATGAGGCATCGTACTTTACGGAATACCTTTTAAGTCCGATTACCAAGCGTGCCTTAGTGACAAATTCCGGCAAGACCATCAGCATCCATAAGATGTACTTTTTCTCCATAGATACTTCGCAATTTGAGTCTGGAGGCCCTTTGGTCATTTTTAATGATTACAGCCTAGGGCGCGACTCAAAGATAAGTTGTTTTCTTTTAGGAAAGGATGCAGAAGCGTTTGCTTCTAACAACAGCAAGCGTCTTGTAAATGTGTTCGGAACAATCGAGAGTTTTTCCTCAATGGGTGGGCTAGTCATAAAACCATGTCACTACACGGAAATAAGTCGTGGAAATTAGCTAGTGCCCGGAGCTGAACCCGCAGGAGAACGTCTGGGAGTTCATGCGAGGCAACTGGCTCTCGAACCGGGTGTTCACCTGCTACAACAACATCGTCGATCATTGCGCCGACGCCTGGAACAGGCTTGAGGCCCAGCCATGGCGCATCATGACCCTGGGGCTGCGGGACTGGGCGCATGGGTTCTGATCACCGAGGGTTGGTATAACGCATGGCGGGTACAGGAACAGGGGCCGAGCGCGTGCGGCGCCGGCGCGACAAGCTGCGGACGGCCGGGCTGCGGCCGGTGCAGATCTGGGTGCCGGACACGCGGGCCGCGGGCTTCGCCGAAGAGTGCGCCCGGCAGGCGCGGGTGATCCGCGACGCGGAAACGCCCGAAAGCCAGGCTGAGGACGAGGCTTGGTTCGAGGTGTCGGACACGGCCGGCTGGACGGCATGAGGCCTTGCGCGAACCCGTAGGATTTCGCAGAGGCGACCTGGTGATGGTCGCCCTGCAAGGCGGGCAGGGCAAGCCACGCCCAGCCTTGGTGGTGCAGGCTGATTATTTTGCCGGCCTCACGGGGGTGACGGTGCTGCCGATCACCGGGACGTTGCTGGACGCGCCTCTGCTGAGGGTCGAGGTGGAGCCGAGCGCACGCAACGGGCTGGCCAAGCGGTCGCAAGTCATGGTGGACAAGCCGCAAACCCCGCCACGGGGCAAGGTCGGCGCCGTTATCGGGCACCTGGACGATGCGACCATGCTCGCGGTCAGCCGTGCCCTGACATTGTTCCTTGGGCTTGGGTGAGCGGCGCGATAAGCAAGGCGACCTATCCCCTCAAGCTGCCGGCTTCCATCAAGGCCGCTGCGGCGCGGCTGGCCAAGGAGGATGGCGTGTCGCTCAACCAGTGGATCGCCTCGGCGGTGGCCCAGAAGGTGGGCGCCGTCGAGACCGCGGCCGAGTTCTTCCGCCGCCGTGCGGGTGATGCCCGGCCGGAGGATCTGCGTGCCGTCCTTGCCTTGGTGCCGGACCGCCCACCCGATCCCGGCGATGAGCTGCCGCCCGGCCTATAATTGCGCTATGCCCCCTCAAACCTCCATCCGGCGGTGAACGGCCCCCGCCTTCATCACCATTAAAATGCTGCGCTGATGGTCGGCCAGGATCGCCGCGTCCTCCAGCGGCGCGCCTTGCACCACCAGCAGGTCGGCGATGGCGCCGGGCGCAACGACGCCGAGCCTGCCCTCCATGCCGATCAGGCGCGCGGCCACCGTCGTGGCGCTGGCGAAGACCTCCGCCGAGGGCAAAACGCGCGACCGGATGGCGAACTCCTCGCTTTGCCGCACATGCGTTTCCCCAAGCAGATCCGTGCCGAACGCCATCGTCACCCCGGCGTCCCGCAGGATGGACAGGCTGCCCATCCCGGCCGCGCGCACGTCCTCGATCTTGGCGATGGACTCCGGCGGCAGCCCGAGCGTGGCGCCGTCCTGCGCCAAGGCCTCGTACGTCACCAGCGTCGGCACCGCGACCGCGCCGGCCTTGGCGGCCAAGCGGGCAGTCGGCGCGTCGATGCGGTTGCAGTGCTCCAGCGAGTGGACGCCGCAGCGCAGGGCGCGCTCGATGGCCTCCGACGTGTAGAGATGCGCCGAGACGTAGGTCTGCGCGTCGCGCGCCTCCTCGACGATGGCGGTCATCTCCGCCACGGAGTAGCCCTGCCAGGCGACGGGGTCGGTCGGGCTGGACACGCCGCCGTTGGCCATCACCTTGATGAACTGCGCGCCCTGCCGCAGCTCCTGCCGGCAAGCGCGGCGCACCTCGTCCACCCCGTCCGCCACCCGGCCGAGCGCGCCGAAGTTCCGCGCCCAGCGCGTGGGGTCGTGGGTGTCGTAGCGGGGCCGCCCGTCGGTGTGGCCGCCGGTCTTCGAAATGGCCTTGCCGCATACCACCAGCCGGGGCGCCGGCGCCAGGCCCTGCTCCACCGCCTCCGCCAGGGCATACGGCGCCCCGCCCACGTCGCGCACCGTGGTGAAGCCGCGGTCCAGCATCCCCCGCATGATCGGCAGCGAGCGGAGCACCGCCATGGCGTCCGGCAGTTGCGCGTTCATCGTCAGGTTCATCATGCTCGCCACCACGTGGACGTGGCAGTCGATCAGCCCGGGCATCAGCGTGCGGCCCCGGAGGTCGATGACCTCCCGGTCCTCGGCCGCCCCCGGACGCGCCTCGGTGTCGCGGATCACGCCGTCCTCCACGAGAACGTGGCCTTCGCGCGGCTCCGGCTGCGTGGCGTCCGTGATGGCGGCGTTCAGGAACAATGTCTGCATGGCTCGGCTCACTCCCGCTGCATCAATTGTAGGGCGGGCACGGCGAGCTGCGCCAGGGGCAGCAGGGCGCCGGGATCGACATCGTTGTACCAGCCGCTCTCATGCAGCAGGTTCAGCACGGCCAGCACGCGCCCGTCCCAGCGCACCGACAGGTTGAGCACGCTTTCGCAGCCGAGCGACCAGATCAGCTCGTAGTCGAAGAACACGGCGCGGATGTCCTCGCGGTCCCGTCCGACATAAGGTTCGCCACGCTGCAGGACCTGCCGCATCCAAGGCGAGTCGGTGATCGGCTTCGCGCCGCCCGTGGGATACTCCGCCGGCATGTTGCTGTACGCCCGGCGGATTTCGCCCGCCGCCGGGTCATGCAGCAGCACGGTGAACAGCTTGAAGCCCACTGTCTCGGCCAGGGCGTCCGCGAGGGCCTGCAGCGTGGCGCCGGGCTGGCCCGCGGCGGCCTGGGCGGCGGCAACCCTTTGCAGGACCTCGGTCATGTCCATCATCATGCGACTTTCCCGTGCGCGAGTTCCTCCGCGGTGATGTCCTCAAGCGACCGGTTGCGGGTCTTGACCCCCATGACCAGCACGGCGAGCGCGCCGACCAGCAGCACCGCGGTGGTCATGCCGAACACGCCCCCGAAGCCGAAATGCGGATACAGCCAGCCCACCAGCACCGGCGACGCGATGGCGCCGAGACGCCCGATGGCCGACGCCGTCCCCGTCCCGGTCGCGCGCAAGGCGGTCGGGAAGATCTCCGGCGTGTAGGCATACACGCCGGCATAGGTGCCGTTCATGAAGAACGATAGGCAGACGCCGGCCAGCATGACGGTGGTGTCGGAGTGGCTGAGCGCCAGGGCGACGGCGGACAGCCCGCCGAGGATCATGTAGCTGGCGATGGTGGCCTGCCGCCCGATCCGCTCGTTCAGATAGGCCGCCGAGAAGTAGCCGGGAATCTGCGCCAGGTAGATCGCTATGGAATAGCCGAAGCTGCGGGTGATCGTCATGCCGCTTTCCACCAGCAAGCTCGGTATCCAGGTGAAGAAGGCGTAGTAGCTGAAGGTGATCGAGAGCCACATCAGCCAGGTCATCGCCGTGATACGGCGCAGCCCCGGCGCCCACAGCAGGGCCAGCCTGCCGAAGAACGAGCCTTGCGGAACCGCCACGGCCGGCGCCCCGGCGGCGACGGGACCGAGCACATGCCCTTCGCGCCGGGCCTTGTCCTCGATCCGCGCGAGGACCGCCTCGGCCTCCGCGGACCGGCCGACGCTTGCCAGCCAGCGCGGCGATTCCGGCAGGGAACGGCGCCACCACAGCAGCATCAGGATCGGCGTCGCGGTGAGCACCATCACCCAGCGCCAAGCGTCGGGATGCCGCGGCACGACGAAGTAGCCGAGCAGCGCCGCGCCCACGAAGCCAAACGAGAAGAAGCCGGCCAGCGACCCGGTGAACCGTCCGCGGAAGCGGCCCGCCACGAACTCGGTGAGGAACGGGGCGATGATCGCGGACTCGGCGCCCGTGCCCATACCCGCGACGACGCGGCAGGCCAGGAACGTCGGCCAGTCCTGCGTGAAGGCGCAGGCGATGGAGGCGGCGCTGTACAGCACCAGCGCCCACATCATCACGGCCTTGCGCCCGATCGCGTCGCCGATCAGCCCGGCGAACAGCGCGCCGAAGAAGAAGCCGATGAACGTGGCGCTGCCGAGGAACCCGACCTGGATGCTGGTCAGCCCCCAGGCCGGGCGCAGCACCGGCAGCACGAAGGCGACCACCGCCGCGTCCAGGCCGTCGAAGGAGTAGCCCAGCCCGCCCATCATCAGGAGGTGCCAATGGAACCGCGTGAACGGCAGCCTCTCGATGCGGGCAGACAGCGACATTCCGTTTTCCCTTGGGTGTGATACCAACGGCTGCATTAACTGACCTGTGCCCAGGTTCGGGTTGCGATAGAGCGG
>CAXTUQ010000221.1:0-8791 GCA_964247405.1 uncultured Acetobacteraceae bacterium | reverse complement strand
GTCCGAGGAAGCCGCCGACCAGGGCGCCCAGCGTCGTCGTGCCGCTCCAAAGGATGGACATGAGCAGCACCGGGAAGTTGCAGCTCGCCGCGACCGAGAAGGCAAGGCCCACCATGAAGGCGACGTTCTGGTTCTCGAACACGTAGCCCAGCAAGATGGCGACCACGCCGATGGCGACGGCGCTGATCTTGGACACGTTGACCTCCCGCCCCTCCGTCGTGCGCCCGCGTGCGATCACCGAGGCGTACAGGTCATGGCTGACCGCGGAGGCCCCGGCAAGCGTCAGGCCGGCCACCACGGCGAGGATGGTGGCGAAGGCCACGGCGGAGATGAAGCCGAACAGGACATCGCCGCCCACAGCACGCGCCAGGTCGATGGCCGGCATGTTGGCGGCGCCGCCGATCAGGTCCTTGATCTTGTCGAACCCGCCATTGGCGCCGAGCTTGTAGTAGCTCGGGTCGTTCATCAAGAAGGTGATCGCGCCGAAGCCGATGACGAAGGTCAGGATGTAGAAGTAGCCGATCAGGCCCGTGGCGTACAGCACGGACTTGCGCGCCGCCTTCGCGTCAGGCACGGTGAAGAAGCGCATCAGAATGTGCGGCAGCCCAGCGGTCCCGAAGATCAGCGCGAGGCCGAGCGAGATCGTCGAGATCGGATCAGCGACGAAGGCGCCTGGCGCCATGATGGCGTCGCCCTTGGGATGCACCTGCACCGCCGCGGCGAACATGGCGTTCGGGTCGAAGTTGAAGTGGATCAGCACCATCAGGGCCATGAACGACGCGCCGCCGAGCAGCAGGCACGCCTTGATGATCTGCACCCAGGTCGTCGCCTTCATGCCGCCGAACACGACATAGACGATCATCAGCACGCCGACGATGGGCACGGCGAAGCTGTACGGCAGGCCGAACAGCAACTGGATGAGCTTGCCGGCCCCGACCATCTGCGCGATCAGGTAGAACAAGACGACGATCAGCGTGCCCATGGCCGACAGCACGCGGATGGACGTCTGGTCCAGGCGGAACGCGGCCACGTCGGCGAAGGTGAACTTGCCGAGGTTGCGCAGCCGTTCCGCGATGGTGAACAGCACGATGGGCCAACCGACAAGGAAGCCGATCGAGTAGATCAGTCCGTCGAAGCCGTTGGAGAACACCAGGCCGGAAATGCCGAGGAAGGACGCAGCCGACATGTAGTCGCCGGCGATGGCCAGGCCATTCTGCCTGGCGGTGATGCCGCCGCCCGCCGCGTAGAAGTCCGATGCCGACTTGGTCTGCCGGGCCGCCCGATAGGTGATCCCAAGCGTGAACAGCACGAAGGCGAAGAAGATGACGACGGCCGTGATGTTCAGGCCCTGCTTCTCGACTGCGCCCTCGATGGCGCCCGCAGCCCGGGCCACTTGCGGACAGGCCAGCGCCGCCAAGGCGGCGGCCAGGGCCAGGCTGGAAAGACGCGCGATCACCGGCCTACCTCCCGCTTCAACTGCTCGGTCAGCTCGTCAAAACGGCCATTGGCCCGGGCCACGTAAACGCCGGTCAAGACAAAAGCGGAAAGAATGACGCCCAGGCCGAGCACGATGCCCAAGGAAATGGTGCCCCCGCCGATCTTCTGTGCCAGCAGAGGCTTGTCATACGCGACGAGAAGGATGAAGCCCAAGTAGATGACGAGCATCAAAACCGAGAGCGTCCAGCCGAACTTGTTGCGGCTGGACACCAGTGCCTGGAAGCTGGGGCTGCGCAGGATGGCCTGATGCTCGCTCGCGCCCACGTCCGCGGCCACCCGGCTCTGCATAGCGTCCGTAGCCGTTGCGTTCACACTCATCCCCGCATCACTCCCCCGTCCCTGATTTTTAAACTTGGAGAAGAGCAGCCATGGTTTGAAATCGCTTGTCAAGGGCGACCCATACTCAGGGCTTGGGCGGCGCAACTCCCGGCCAGCGAGGGGGAGGGCTACACGGTGGCCCCCACCTGTTCAGACGGCTGCAACGCGCGGGTCGTGCGGCGCCGGCCATCGCCGAGGTGCGAGAGATGCTGGGACAGCCGCTGCGCCGCGAACCGGGCGCCGTAGATGAACCGCATCGAAGGCCCAAACGTCGCAGCGCCCAGGAAACCTGCGAAGTGCAGGCCGGGGACCGATGACTCAAGGCTGCGGTCGAGCAGTGGGGCGCCCTTGATCGTCCCGATGTCGCCCGCGATCTGCTCAAGGAAGGGAAGGCGGCTGACTTCGGGCCGGTATCCCGTCGCGGCGATGACGTGGTCCGCCGAGAGTTCAACCGTCCCTCCGGCCGTTTCCACCGAGAAACGCGCCTCGTCGCCATGCATCCGGACATTGCGCAGGGCGCCGGTGTAGATCGGGATCACCCCATCGACGCGATGCTTGATCCAGCCCGACCCGGCCGGCGCGAACAGGCCATACGCCTTCGCGTAACGGGTGTTTTGCGGCAGGTAGCTGAACTCATACGGCCTCTCAGACCAGAAATAAGTGCGCCACCCCGGCCCCAGGCCGAAGTTGGGACGCCGCGCCTTTTGCCAGGCGGTTCGGCGGACACCCGGCTTGTCCTCGTTCTTCGGCTCGTACCACTTCAGCGGACGCCGGGTCAGCATGGTGACCTGGGCGCCCTGCTCATTCAGCAAGGCCGCAAGCTCGCAGGCCGACTGCCCGGCGCCGATGACCGTGACCCGGCGCCCACGGAACTTGGACAGGTCGCTGTGCGCCGAGCTGTGCGACACCATGCCCGGAGCCAGCGGGGCCAGGGCTTCCGGGACGTGGCGCAAGGACAGCAGCCCGGTCGCCACGACGATCTTCCGCGCGAGAACCTGCTCCCCGGAGTCAAGGGCGAGGCGGAAACCGCGGCGCAGCTTGCCGATGTCCAGGACCCGCGCCTCGTCCACCTCGCCGACGTAGCGGCGCTGGAACTCCCGGCCGTACTCGGCCACCGTGCTGCCGGGGACCCGCAGGCCGATGGGCGAGTAGTCTGTCCGGCCGCTTTCCCGGTAGAACCTCTCCAGGGGGAAACCGTTGTTCGGCGCCGCGATGTTGCTCGCGAACGCGTCCGACTTGAGCGTGAGCCCCTTGGGCATATGGTCCGTCCACATGCCCATCGGCTTGCCGAAAACCCGGAACGGAACGCGCATGTGGCGCAGGTGCGCTGCAACAGACAGGCCATACGGCCCCGCGCCGATAACGACAACCTCAACCAACAAACTCTCCTGCAATGAAAGAAACGACGACGAGGAACACCTCAGCGCGGTGTGGCATCCCCCCATCGCACGCTGCTTTGTGAACGATCCGTTTCAGCACTCAACCTTACCGAACGGCCCTTTCAACACAGACCGAAATAAACCCGACACAAGTTGACGAGATATAGCGGGAAGCAAACGCATACGTCATAGCCGACAAAGCAAATTTCCCAAACCCAAATCGATATCGGACCAGATAAGCTATAAACAAATCCAAGTTTGCTGCCGAGGGACGGCCAAGGCTGGCATGGCCGCGCTCAGTCGCCCCTGTATTCATAACGAACTAGTAAGGGCTTGCGCCTCAAGCGTCTTGAGCTAAACGATCTAGGCCAACGAACGAAATGGACTACGCGCGCTGTCGCGCGCCTCTCGGGTGCGCCGCGGGTGATCTCCAGCCGCGCCGCGCCGTGCGGGAAGCCGTCGCGGAAACGCACCAACTCCGCCGCCTCGACCTCATGGAAGCGGATGCGGTCGAAGAAGCGCGGCCGCCAAGGCTGGCCCGGCGCGAACTCGCGTGTGCTGCAGCGGCTGTTCCACACCTGGCAGGTGCTTCCCACAAGTTGGTAGCCGCCCGCCCCTCCTATGCCTTAGACACAGAGGTAGGCGCCGCCGATGCCCATGCGACCGCCGCAGCTCCCCCGTCCGATCTTGGCGCCGCCCATGCCCGCCGCTGGTCTATTCGATGATCCCTTGTCAGGCTTTGGCGCTGGGCCGGGCGGAGACGGCGGCGTACCACCGGCGCAGGCTGCTGTGTTCGGCCGGGATTTTCACGTCGGACCAGCCGGCGAAATCGACCGCGCACAGCGCCGTGGCGTCGGCCACCGTGAAGCGCGGGCCGGCGACGAAGGCGTTGTCTTCGAGTTGCCGATCGAATTTTGCAAAGAAGCGGTCAAGCCGTGCACGGCCACGGTCGCGCAGTTCGGGAATCTGCGGAATCGGCGCACTTGACCCCGGTAGGCCGCGATCGGCAAAGCGCGGATGCGTGTTGCGAAACAGCTCCGAGGCCGGCAGCATTCCTTCTTCGTTGGCGCGCTTCTCCCACATCGCCACCACCGCACGATCTTTGGCGTCGACGCCCATCAACGGCGGCTCCGGGTGGAGTTCTTCCAGGTAGCGGCAGATCGCCATCGCCTCGCCGATGCAGGTGCCGTCGTCCAATTCCAGCATCGGCACCATCATGTGCGGGTAATGTTCCTTGAACGATGGCGCCAGGGTGAGGTCATCCTGGCCGACTTCGACAAGTTCGATTTTTAAGCCTTTCTCGGCCAGGAAGATGTGCAGGCGGCGCGGGTTGGGCGCGATGTGCCAGTCATAGATCTTCATGTTTCCCTCCCGTTTCAATTTATTTCGGTCACGGCGATTATTCCGTTGCCTCGCAATCGCAGCGCGGCAGCAGTAGTAGTAGTGGTATATCCCTGGCGTTGCTGAATGCGAATCACTGACCTTCGTCAAGCACAATCAGTTTGCCGATCGACACGCTCCGGACTGCGTTCTCGACTGACTCAGAGGAGATCCCGCGCGGCTTGGTCATTCAGCAGGTCCGAGTTCCGGCTCGATCACCGCGGGAAGCCTGCAAGCCCGGAAGGACAGGCTCTTCAGCCCTATGAAACCACCGGCAAAGATCGCCGTTTCCTGCCCGCCAGTGTAGGAAACGAACGATGGCCGACATGAACCGCAGCATCACGAGCCAGACCACGCCGGACACGGGCCATGACCCGGTGCGCCGGCGCCTGGTGCTCGGCGGCGGCTTGGCGGCGGGCATGGCCCTGTCCACCGCAGCCGCGGCCGAAGGGCCGGGCACGCGCACCGACACCGAGCCGCGCGAGCTGGCCGGCGATCCCATGCCTGAGCCGCCCGCAGAGCGTTCGGCCGGGCCGGTGCGCCCGGGCCGCGGCTCCACCCTGGGCGGCAAGATTGCGGTGGTCACGGGCGGGGCGCGCGGCATCGGCCGGGCCATTGCGGTGGAATACGCGGCGAACGGGGCGGACGTCGCGGTGCTCGACATCGCCGGACCCGTCAGCTCCGCATCCGACGCCAAGCCCGCGACGGCGGACGACATGGCGGAGACGGTGCGCCAGGTGCAGGCCTACGGCCGCCGCGCCCTCGCGATCCGCGCCGACATCCGCGACATCGCCGCCCTGCGCGCCGCCGCGGCCCAGGTGGAGCGCGAGCTTGGCCCGTACGACATCGTGGTGGCCAATGCCGCGATCCAGCGTTGGATGCCGTTGCTGGACATGCAGGACAGCGACTGGCGCGACGTGATCGACAACAACCTGAACGGCACCGCCAACACGGTGCGCGCCTTTGCCCCGGCCATGGCGGCGCGCAAGCAGGGCCGGCTGATCCTGGTGTCGTCGATGCAGGGCAAGCACGGGACCAAGGACGGGTCGAGCTATTCGGCGTCCAAGTGGGGTATCCTGGGCCTGATGAAGTCGGCGGCGCTGGAGTTGGGCCAGCATGGCATCACCGTGAACGCCTTGATCCCCGGCCTGGTCGATACGCCGCTGACGCGCTACGAGAAGCGGTTCGTGGAAACGATGGCGGAAACCGGCCAGAAGCCGCCCGAGCACCCGACGCCGCAGCAGGCCTGGGATGTCCGGGCACCGACGGTGCCGCTGCGCGTGGGCTGGCTGCAGCCGGACGACATCTCGCCTGTTGCGGTGTTCCTGGCGTCCGACGCCGCCGCCATGGTGACGGGCGCCGAGTACGAAGTCACCGGCGGCGACAGCGCGAAAGACGTGTAGCCGCCCCTTTCTCCATCATGCGGCCGCGTGCCGTCACAGGCTGCTTTGCCAGTTGAAGCCGAGGTTTTCCCAGTAGCCGCCGGGGTAGGTGTTGGTGACCTCGATGGCGGTGATCCATTTCGGCTGCTTGAAGCCGAGCTTGGTGGAGGTGCGCAGGCGCAGCGGGTAGCCGAACGGGTCGGGCAGCGTCTCGCCGGCGTACTTGGTGGCGAGCAGGGTTTGCGGATGGAGCGCGGTGGCCATGTCGATGCTGCTCGGGTAATCGTCGGCGGTCTTGAAGGCGACGTACTTGGCCCGCGTGTCGGCGCCGATCCGCTCCAGGAACGTGCGCAGCGGCACGCCCGACCATTGGCCGATGTAGTCCCAACCCTCGACGCAGACATGGCGGACAATCGTCTCGGCCTCGGGCAGTTCGGCCATCTGCTGGCGGGTCCAAGGGCGATTGTCCGCGATCAGGCCCGCGAGTTCGAGCCGCCAAGCGTCGCCGTCCAGGGGCTTCAGATCCTGGATGTCGAAATAGGCATTGAAGCGCGGCGGCTTGAGGACCATCGACGCCGGGTAGGTCGGCGCGAGCTTGTTCGGGTCGAACAGCAGCGCCTGCATCCGGTCGTTGAACCTCGACACCGCCCGCAACGCCGATTGCACCGAGGCGTCGCTCGACACGTCGCAGCCGGTGAGCATCGTGAGCGCGCCGAGCGACAGGCCGCCGCGCAGCAGCCCGCGCCGCTGCAATCCGCGGATCAGCGGCTGGTGGTTGTCGAGGATCGCCGGATCGGGCGCGCTGTGGGGGCGGAACAGCGACCTCATGGCCGCGCCGCCCGGGCGGGCAAGCGAGGGCCGCCGGTGAGCATGGCCCACAGCGTTTGCGGCACCAGGAGCGACAGGGCGACGTGCACGACGAGGAAGCCGACGATGACCGACATGCCGGTGAAGTGGACGAGCCGCGCCGCCTGGAACCCGCCCAGCAGCGCGGTCAGCCCGGAGAACTGCACCGGTTTCCAAATCGCCAGCCCGCTCACCACCTGCGACACCCCGGCCAGCATCACGACGATGTACAACACTTTCTGGACGGCGTTGTAGGTGGTCAGGTCCTCATGCGCGACATGGAGGCGCAGCGTGTCGCGCACCGTTTGCACGAGGTCACGAAAGCGGATCGGCAGCAGCCGCTCCCGCAGCCGTCCGGTGAGCGTGCCGTAGATCAGGTAAGCGCCGCCGTTCAGCACCAGCAGCCACATGCCGGCGAAGTGCCATTGCAGGCTCTCCGCCGCCCAACTGCCAACGCGGAAGGGCTTGCCGAAATGCAGGGCGCTGAAGATCACGCTGTCGTTGTAGATGCCCCAGCCCGAGCCGATCATCACCACCATGGCGACGGCGTTGGTCCAGTGCATGACCCGCACCGGCCAGGGGTGCAGGCGCCGCGCCAAGGCAGGGGACGCCGGGGTGGCGCCGGGAAGGCGGGCTGCTGTGACGCTCATGAAACCTCGCATGCTCAATTCTTTGAGTTTAGCATATGCTGCTGCCGCCCGGTGGTGAAACGTGGTTATCGACTGCATGACGGTCCGGCATGGCGTGGCCGTGATAGGCTTGCCGCCGCGTCGTCCGTATCGAACATGAGGCCAGCCATGCCGCCTATCCGCCCGCTTGCCGCCTGCCTGCTTGCTGCCCTGCTGCTGGTCGGCCCCGCCCCGCTCGCTATCCCCGTGCACGCGCAGGAGCCCGCGCCGGCCGCCCAGCGCTTTCCGCAGCCGGTGCGGGTGGGCGACCTGATCCATCGGCAAGTGCTCCGCCCCGTCGAGTGGCAGACCGTGCTGGGCCGGGTGGACCGCGTGACACGCCGGGCGGATGGGGCGGTGCTGGTCGTGGTCGATGCGCGGGACGCCGGCTGGCGCGGCACGCTCGGCTTCGGCGCCCGGCCGGTCGCCGTTCCGGCGGACGCCATGGCGCTGCTGGGCCAATACCTGGCGCTGATGGACCTCACGCCCGAACAGCTCCGCGCGCTGCCGACCTTCGACCCGGCCGGCACAGCGCCGGTGCCGCCCGACGACATCATCCGCATGGGGCTGGTACGGCCGTTCCATTGACGCCGCATGGCAAGGGAGAACGGCCGCGCGCATACTGGACCCTGGATCGCAGAGGCTCCGCAGGGTGATGGCTGAACCGGACTGGCTGACTTGGACGCGGGAACTGCAGGCCATCGCCCAAACGGGCCTCGCCTTCGCCCGCGATCCCTACGACCGCGAGCGGTACGAGCGGCTGCGCGCCCTGGCGTCCGAGATCATGGCCGCGCACACGGCGGCGCCGGCCGAGCGGATCGAGGCGCTGTTCGCGGGCGAGCAGGGCTACGCGACCCCCAAGGTGGACGTGCGCGGCGCGGCGTTCGACGGCGAGGGGCGGCTGCTCATGGTGCGGGAGGTGGCGGACAGCGGGCGCTGGACGCTGCCCGGCGGCTGGGCGGACGTGAACCTCACGCCCGCGGAGAACGTGGTCAAGGAAATGCGGGAGGAAAGCGGATACGAGGTGCGCGTGCGCAAGCTGGCCGCCGCCTGGGACCGGACCCGCCAGGGTCATGCAGGCGGCGTGTTCTCCTGCTGCAAGTTCTTCTTCATCTGCGACGTGGTGGGAGGCGCCGCGGCGACCGGGCCGGAAACCTCGGAGGTCCGGTGGTTCACGGAGGACGGATTGCCCGGCGACCTTTCGTTGGGCCGGGTGCTGCCCGGCCAGCTTCGGCGCATGTTCGAGCACGTCCGCAATCCCGCCCTGCCGACCGAGTTCGACTGATACCAGTCGCCCTTTGGGGCGACCGGTATCAGAGTC
>CAXTUQ010000220.1:0-8835 GCA_964247405.1 uncultured Acetobacteraceae bacterium | reverse complement strand
CGCTATACCAATCCCTCCCGATGGTCGCGGCAGCGGCCGCAAGCATCAGCGCCGGCACTGCGGCGAACGCCCATCGCCAACGGCTGGGGCCGGCCACGGTGCGTCGCGTCGCGTCCGCTCCGCCAAGCGCCACGCGCCTCGGCATGGCCGAGCCTCCCGGGCCGGCAAGCCGCGTTTGAACCCGGACCACGGGTCCAAGCCGGTCGCGAAGCGCGGCCAGTTCGTCCCGGTCAATCAGGGGCATGAACCTCGGGTGCCCGGCGAACAGCAGCTGCAGCCGCGGCGTCCGGGTGCCGAACACCGTGAGCGCCACCTGCAGGAAGGCAAGCGTCGGCAACGGCAGCAGTTCGGCCTGCTCCAAAAGGAGGACCACTTGGGTCTCCCCACGGCTGCGCGTCGCCAGCACGCGGACGATCAACTCGTCATCATCGACCCGCGGGCCGCCGCGGTGGTTGGCGCCGATCTCCTCGACGATCCGCGACAAGGTCAGCGGCGTGCCGGGCAGCCCACGGACCCGCACGACGCGAATGGGATCACTGGACAGCAAAGCGAGGCAGCCATCGACGGTGGCCGACACGGCGAACGCATCCGTGCCGAGCAAGGCCACGACCGGCGTTGCTTGCCGGACCGCGTCCGCAAGCTCGGCCACCGGATTACCCGGGCGCTGGCTCATGGCCCCGCCGAGGGGTTTCGCGCGCACGAATGAGATCGCCGCCTCCTGTCGCTGGCCCGCCAGGCCCGAGATGCCGTCGTACGCACATGCATGCCAAGATCATGAACGCCTGAAGCCGCCAGGCAACCGCTCAACGAGCAGCATCTTGGGCGCCCTGCCATTCCACAAAGCCCCGGAACAATCTTTCCTTTTCATCGGCGTCCGTCACCGTGGCAGCAACCGTCGGCACGGCACGCGCCGTGCGGGCAGCCGGGCGGCCATGATGGGCAATTCGCTGCGGCCGGATCTTCTGGACGGACAGAGCCAAGCCCTGCTCCGCCCGAGGCGAAGCGCCGGTGCAAGCGGACAACGCCAGCAGCAGCGAACATAGCACCAGCCAGGTCATCACACGGAAGCATGCCCATGGGTCCGCCAATCTCATAGGCGCCCATGTCGCGCAATGCGAACCTGTACCATCAGGAGGGCGTCCCCGGGTTGCCCTAAATTCATCCATGCCGCAAGGCGGGGCCGGATAAGCTGTTTGCATCGGACAAACAACCGGGGGTGGCAGGCTACATGGGACTGTGGGTGCATTGACCGGGCAAGCAGCAGAAGCAATGCATCTAAATTGATCTTTGAGCCGCACGCTGAGATTCAGCATCTATCCCTGAACGCCCCACGATCAAGAGTCATCATCGCACACGGGGGGCAACTCATCCATTCGTGATGAGCAACCAGGATCAAAGATAATTCCTGCCGTGGCAGCGGGCCGGCAAGCCCGCCCGGGTGTCGCGCGAACCTCGCGGTTCGGCCTCCCTGCCCCCTACGGACCCGTCACCTTCCAAACGGTGTTGCCCACGTCGTCGGCGACCAGCAGCGCCCCGTTCCGGTCCATCGCGACGCCGACCGGGCGGCCCTGCGCCTCGCCCGATCCGTTCAGGAAGCCGGTCAGGACCTCGACAGGCCGGCCGGCCGGTCGCCCGCCCGCAAAGGGCACGAAGATCACGCGGTAGCCGCTGCTCGGGTTGCGGTTCCAGGAGCCGTGCTGGCCCACGAACGCCCCCTCCGTCAGCGCCGCCGGCATGCTGCCCGGCCTGGAGAACGTAAGGCCCAGCGATGCCGTGTGCGCGCCCAGCGCGTAGTCGGGCGCCACGGCGCGCGCCACCATCTCGGGGTGGGGAGGCTTCGCCCGCTCGTCCACGTGCTGCCCGTAGTAGCTGAACGGCCAGCCGTAGAACGCGCCGTCTTGCACCGCCGTCATGTAGTCCGGCACCAGGTCGCTGCCGATCTCGTCGCGCTCGTTCACCGCGACCCAGAGCGCTCCGGTCCGCGGCTGCCACGCCATGCCCACCGGGTTGCGCAGGCCGCCGGCGAACACCCGGTGCGCCCCGGTCGCCGCATCGACCTGCCACACCGCCGCGCGCCCTTCCTCCGCGGGCAAGCCGTTCTCCGCCGCGTTGCTGTTGGAGCCGACACTGACATACAGCGTCCGGCCATCCGCGCTCGCCACCACGTTCTTGGTCCAATGGTGGTTGATCGGCCCGCCGGGAAGGTCGCAGAGCTTGGCGCCCGGCGCCGTGATCTCCGTTTGGCCGGGCTGATACGGGAAGCGCAGCAGCGCGTCGGTGTCGGCCACGTAAAGGGTGTCGCCGACCAGCGCCATGCCGAACGGCGAGTTCAATCCTTTGAGAAAGACGTGGCGCTCCACCCTGCCCTGCCCGTCGTCGCGCAGCAGGGTGATGCGGTTGGCGCTCGGCGCGTCCGCACCGGCCTTCGAGAACAGCGCCCGCTGCACCAGGCCGCGCACGCCCTTCGCGTCGTCCGGCCGCGTCGGCGCGTTGGTCTCGGCCACCAGCACGTCGTTGTTCGGCAGCACGGCGAGCCAACGCGGGTGGTCCAGCCCCTGCGCCAGCGCCGCGACGTGCAGGCCCGGCGCCGGAACCGGCGTGGCGCCCGCCGCCCAGCCCTTCGCGGTGGCGACGTTGACGGTCGGCAGCAGGGTCGGATGCGGCACCGGCAAGGCCGGGCTTGGCCCGATGCCCGCTTCCAGCGGCAAGGCCGCGCGCTCGCCGCAGGCCGCGACGGCGCCCACGGCGGCGAGAATGACGATCCCGGTGATGACGAGCATGGATGGGCGCATGGCGGAACCGGTTTGTTGCCGGGTCAGGATATGGCGCAGGCTGCCGGATCGGCAACGCCGTCTGCAACCGCCGCGCCCAGGCGGCACCGGCCGCACGCCAGCGTGACCGAGGTCACAGCACCATTCGCCGAACCGGCCCAAACCATCGCCGGCGCAACAGAACGCCGTGCCAACCGGTGCCAGGGAGACACAGATGAGTGCGGGAATGAACAAGCTTGCATCCGGCAATCACGGCGGCGGGGTGCGCGGCGACACGATGCGCCGCCGCTCCTCCATGTTCGAGGGCCGCTTCGGCCGCATGTTCCGCAACTTGACCCCGGCCTCCTGGCCGGACGGCGCGCTTCATGCCCTGGGCGACGCGATGCTGGCGGCCCCGGAAGCGACGGACACCACGCCGAGGCTGCCCACCGCCTCCCCGGAAACCGACGCCATCCTGCAGGACGACGAGGAGAACAGCGGCATCCCCTCCGGCTACACCTACCTCGGCCAGTTCATCGACCACGATCTCACCTTCGACCCGGCCTCAAGCCTGCAGCAGCAGAACGACCCGGACGGGCTGGTGGACTTCCGCACGCCCCGGCTGGACCTCGATTCGGTGTATGGCCGGGGTCCCGACGACCAGCCCTACATGTACGACGGCAACCGGTTCCGGCTCGGACGCCCCTTGCTGGAACTGGACCAGCCCAGCCCGCGCCGCGACCTGCCGCGCTACGACGATCCCGAGGACCCGTCCCGCGCCAAGCGGGCGCTGATCGGCGACAAGCGGAACGACGAGAACGTCATCGTCTCGCAACTGCATTCCACGATGCTGCAATTCCACAACCGCCTGGCCGACCTCAACCCGGGGCTTGCGTTCGCGGAGGTGCAGCAGCTCGTCCGCTGGCATTACCAATGGATCGTGGTCAACGACTTCCTAACCCGCATCTGCGGCGAGGCGGTGGTGGACGACATCCTGCCCTATCGGCAGGAGGCCCGGCCCGCCTGGGAAAAGGAGCCGCGGCTGCAATTCTACCACCCCCGACGCAATGCGTTCATGCCCATCGAGTTCTCGGCCGCCGCCTACCGTTTCGGCCATTCGATGGTCCGGCCGATCTATCGCCTGAACACCCAACTCCGCGGCGGCGACAACCCTCTGCTGGCGACGCCGGACGAGATCGGGCGCGGCCTGCAGGGGCGGTTCTTCATCTTCGCCGGCGTCCAGTCGCGCGGCCTCAACGGCTTCGATGCGTTCCCCCAGCAATGGGCCATCGACTGGAGCCTGTTCTTCGACATCGACGGTTCCGGCGAACGGGGCGGCACCCGGCGCGTGCAGCCGGCCTACAAGATCGACACGTCGCTGGTGAACCCGCTCGGCTTCCTGCCCGAGTTCTCGGCCGTCGCCCTCGCCGCGCCGCCGCTCACCGTGGAGCAGCTTCAGGCCAAGCCGGTCGATCCTGTGCGGAACCCAGCCAACCTGGCGACCCGCAACCTGCTGCGCGGCATGGCCATGGAACTGCCAAGCGGTCAGGCGGTCGCCGACGCGATGGGCGTCCCGCGCGTCCCCGACGAGCAGCTTTTCGTGGGCAAGGCCATCACGGGTGAGCTGCCGAAAGGCCCGAAGCTCGTGGATCTCGACCCGAGCTTCGCGGGCAACGCACCGCTTTGGTATTACGTGCTGGCGGAGGCGCAGCACGAATGGCTTCTCCGGGCCACCGCACCCGGCGGCAAGGGCAACGCGGAGCCGGTCCGGCTCGGCGCGGCGGGCCAAAGGATCGTCGCCGAAACGCTGATCGGCGTGCTGGCTTCCGACGGGCGCTCCTACCTGCGGCAGAACCCGAACTGGCAGCCGGTGATCGCCGGGCAGCCGATCCGCACGATGGCAGCCTGCTCAAGTTCGCCTCCGGCTGACGGGTTCTGGCGGCTCGGCGCTACTCGGCGCCGGGCCGGTTGGTGAAGCGCGCGTTGCCCAGCCCGGTGCCGATGGTCATCACGCCCCACCGCTCCACGTCGCGCATGAACGGCACCTCGCTCAATCCCTGCACGACCGCGTCGTTGTGCATCAGCACCACCGTCTCATAACCGCCGATGTTCGGGATGGCGTCCCGCAGCAGTTGGGGCAGGTTGAAGCTCTTGTGCTCCCAGTCGCCGGGCAGGTTCTGCCCGCCCTTCTTGATCGACCCGTCCTCCCGGATCAGGCCGGGGCAGCCGATGCCGATGAACGGCGCCAGTTGCAGCCCCTGCTTGCCGGCGCGCTTGATCAGGCCTTGCAGCATATCGACCAGGCGCACGACCGCCGCTTCCCGGTCCGGCTGGTCGTCCGCATGGCGCCACAGCTCCGATGCCACGACGCCCGCTTTCGACAGGTCGGGCGCCTTCCGCGTGTTCAGCTCGACGATGCCGACCCGGATGTTGGAGCCGCCGATATCGACCGCCAGGATGCTGTCATGGCCCGAGAAGATCCAGGGCGGCGCCAAATGAACGCAGCCGATCAGCCCGGCCTCGTCGGGATCGTGCCGGATCGGCTGCATTTCCACCTCATGCTCCGACCCTTTCAGCAGTACCGCGGTGCGCCCGATGGCCAGCTCGCCGACGCGACTGTCGCGCAGGCCGCCGCCCACCACGATGCGCTGCGTGCCGCGCCACTCCTTGAGCCGCATGAAGCGGCGGATCACCGTCGCGAACTCCTGGGCGAACTCCTCGATGGTGCCGAGCACCACGCCCGCCGCCTCCGGATCGCCGTCCTGCATCATCCGGTCGAGCTTCTTCTTGCTGATGTCCTTGCTCGGCGTGCTGCCGACCGGGTCGTCATCGCCGTCCCGCACGCGCTCCCGCCCATCCTCCAGGATGGCCCGGAACGCCCGCCCGCTCGCGCGGTCGCCGATGAAGCCGCCCTCGTCGCGCAGCTCGGCGTTGTAGGTGTCGATGTGCACGGCGGCAAGCTGCCCCGCGCCGTGGCCGGCGAGGCCGGGGCTTTGTGTTTTCGGGGTCGGCATGAGGGGGAGAAGCCTAATGGTGAAGGAGGAGCTTGCACCATCGAACCCGGGCCAGACATTAAAGTTCGATGTGAATTTTTCCTCTGCACCGCGCGTGTGAAGTGCCGGCGGCCAACGCATGTGGCCGCCGGCAACGATAACCACGTCACTTGGCGCGAGTCAGTTGCCCCCGGATCTCGCCCGCCGGGTTGGCGGCGGTGTGCACGTTGGCGTACCACTTGCCTGCCATCAGGTCGGACATCTGCGCATCCGTCAGCGTGGCGGTCCCCTTGATCGGGCTGGCCGGCGGTTGGAACGGCACGACAATTCCGGCGTTCGCCCCAGGCTCGGCCGGGCCATGGAAATGCGCGGCGGTCGCCGGGCCGGACAGCCCGGAATACTCCACGTCGTAGGTCAGCATCTTCGTCGCGGTGTCCAAGGTGGCCGTGGCCGTTCCCGCGCCGGCGGTCGTCTTGGGCGGCACCTCGCTGGCGCCCGCCAGCGTGGCGCTGAACGGCACCGTTTCGGCCCGGGCGACGCCCCAGAAGACGTTGGAGGACAGGCACGCGACGCCCAGCAGCAACATGAAACGCGGCATTTCGCTCTCCCTTCGTTGTTTGGGAAGCCAGCATGGACCGATTTTCCCTGTGTGTCAGGAGGGCCGCAGCGGTGGACAACGGCTGCGACCGGGTGCTGGATGCCGCGACCTGGATCGGACGGAGCACCCCCATGCCGCACGCCACCACCGACGACCACGTCACGCTGCATTACGAGGAAACCGGCTCCGGCACCCCGGTCGTGTTCGTGCACGAGTTCGCCGGCGACATGCGGAGCTGGGAGCCGCAGATGCGGCACTTCGGCCAGCGCCGCCGGGCCATCGCCTTTAACGCCCGCGGCTATCCGCCTTCCGCCGTGCCGGAGGACCCGGCGCAGTACTCGCAACACCGCGCCGCGGACGACATCGCCGCCGTGCTCGACCACCTCGGCATCGAGCGCGCCCATGTCGTCGGCCTGTCGATGGGCGGGTTCGCCACCCTGCATCTCGGCTTCCGCCACCCGCAGCGCGCCCTGTCCCTGGTGGTCGCCGGCTGCGGCTACGGCGCCGAGCCGGCGCAGGCGGGCCGGTTCAAGGCCGAGGCCGCCACGATTGCCGAGACCCTGAAGCGGGACGGCATGGCCGCCTTTGCCGCGCGCTACGCCTACGGCCCGACCCGCGTGCAGTTCGAGAACAAGGACCCCCGCGGCTTCGCCGAGTTCGCCCGGCATCTGGCCGAGCACAGCGCCCTCGGCTCCGCCAACACCCAGCTCGGCGTCCAGGGCGCGCGGCCGTCGCTGTATGACCTGCAGGAGCAGATGTGGGCGCTCACCGTCCCCACGCTGGTGCTGACGGGCGACGAGGACTGGCCCTGCCTGCAGCCGGCGCTGCTGATGAAGCGATCCATCCCCGCTGCGGCGCTGTCGGTGATGCCGAACTGCGGCCACACGGTCAACCTAGAGGACCCCGACCAGTTCAACCACCTGGTCGGGCAGTTCCTCCTGCAAGTGGAATGCGGGCGCTGGCCGGTGCGGGACCCGCGCACGCTGTCGCCGTCCATCACCGGGATGGGACCCTGAGCCGGCATGGAGGGAAGCATGCGGACGGATTGGGATGTGGTGGTCGTCGGTTCCGGCAATGCGGCGCTTTGCGCGGCGATCAGCGCGAAGGAGCAGGGTGCCGACGTGCTGGTTATCGAAAAGGCCCAGCCGGATCTTGCGGGCGGCAACTCCAAGTACACCGCCGGTGCCATGCGCTTCGTGTACGACGGCCGCGACGACTTGCTGCCGCTGCTGGAGGACCCGGACGACCCGCGCCTGCCGGACACCGAGTTCGGCGCCTACACCGCGGAGAAATTCGCGTCAGACCTGCTCGGCTTCAACGACGGACGGCCATTGAGCCGCGAGCAGCAGACGCTGATCGCCGAAAGCTATCCGACCCTGCGCTGGCTCGCCTCGCACGGCGTGCGGTTCGCGCCGATCTACTCGCGCCAGGCGTTCCAGCGGGACGGCAAGCACGTGTTCTGGGGCGGGCTGACGCTGGAAGCCAGGCATGAGGGCGTCGGCTTGGTGGACGCGGAACTGCGGGCGTTCCTCGGCATGGGCGGGGAGGTACGCTACGACTGCGCCGCCGCCGATTTGCTGGTCAGGGATGGCCGGGTCGCGGGCGTGCGGACGGTGAGCGGGGCCAGGGACGCCGGGCTGCTGCGGGCCGGGGCCGTGGTGCTCGCCTGCGGCGGGTTCGAGGCCAACCCGGCGCTGCGCACGCGCCATCTCGGCCCCGGCTGGGACCGCGCCAAGGTGCGCGGGACGCCGCACAACACCGGCGAAGGGCTGGAGATGGCGCTGCGGCTCGGCGCGCGTCCGCACGGGCTGTATGGCGGCTGTCACGCGACGCCGATGGACCGGGACATGCCGGACTACGGCAATCTCGGCATCCCGCATCTCGACCGGAAGAACTACCGCAAGATCTGCTATTTCCTTGGGATCATGCTGAACGCCCGGGGCGAGCGCTTCGTGGACGAGGGCCGGGACTTCCGCAACTACACCTACGCGCAGTTCGGCCGGGCAGTGCTGGAACAGCCGGGCCAGTTCGCCTGGCAGGTGTTCGACAGCAAGGTGGACCCGCTGCTGTATGGCGAATACCGCTTCCACGACGCGCATTTCGTGCAGGCGGACACGCTGGACGAGCTGGTCGGCAAGCTCGACGGGATCGAGGACAAGGCGGCGCGGGCGACCCTTGACACCTTCAACGCGGCGGTGATGCGCGAGGTCGCCTTCGACCCGAGCGCCAAGGACGGCAAGGGGACCCGCGGCCTTGCTTTGCCGAAGTCCAACTGGGCGCAGGCGATCGACGCCCCGCCGTTCAAGGCCTACCCGGTGACGGGCGGCATCACCTTCACCTATGGCGGCTTGCAGGTCAGCGAGGCCGGCGGGGTGACGCATAATGACGGTCACGACATCCCGGGCCTGTTCGCCTGCGGCGAACTGGTCGGCGGCGTGTTCTTCAACGGCTACCCCGGCGGGTCCGGCCTTACCTCCGGCGCGGTGTTCGGCAG
>CAXTUQ010000219.1:0-8895 GCA_964247405.1 uncultured Acetobacteraceae bacterium | reverse complement strand
CGGACGACCTCGCGGCCGGGCGGAGCACGTTCATGGTCGAGATGCTGGAGACTGCGGCCATCCTGAACCAGGCGACCGGGCGCTCGCTGGTGATCCTGGACGAGGTGGGCCGCGGCACCTCCACGCACGACGGGCTGTCGATCGCGCAGGCCTGCATGGAATACCTCCATGACGTCGTGGGGTGCCGCACGTTGTTCGCCACGCACTTCCACGAACTGGCCGACGTGGCAGACGCCCTGCCGCGGGCCACGTGCATGGCCATGGACGCGACGGCGGGCCGGCACGGGGACGTGTTCACCTACCGGATCGGTCCCGGCCGTGCCGGGCGGTCGCACGGGCTCAAGGTGGCAGCACTTGCGGGCTTGCCGGCTCCCGTGCTGGCGCGCGCGGCCGAGCTGCTGGCGGGCCACATGCCCGCTGACCGCTCGGACCCGGCAAGCTGACAAACGGCGGCTTGCGGGGGCCTGGATTTGACGCGCAAACCGTCACTCGCCTACCTCGTGCAGCTACTGTTCTGCCATTCCTGGTTCACATTCCCAGCCAGCGAATACCGTTGGTGAAGTCGGCTGACCCGCTTCCTCGCTCCCCCAAATGCCGTGCGAGGAGCTTTCGGCCCGGGTGAGGGTCAACTTGCCAGGGTCGTCTGCTGCCCGGCGCACCAGGTGTTGCGTCTGGTGTATTCGTCGTTTGACCAAGTGAAACACCTTGCCGATGCCGGTCTATGGCCGTTGGCAACGTGCGTCTGTCGGGGCAGAAGTCTGGGGAGAACGGAACGGAAAATGTATGTAAGCGCATGAGCGAGAGCGGTAGGGCTCGCCAGGGCCTGGATCATTCGCGAGTTGCTGCGGGTCTTGGACTGGCTCGGCTCCCACCCGCCGCATAGGCATCAAGGAACTCCTCCGATGCGATCTTGTCGGCCAAGCTCCTGAGTTCTTCCGTCGAGGCGGCCCCGAGAGCCGCTTCAAGCCGACTGTTGGCGTCAATCCATAGCCCGAGCATCTGCTTGTGCCGCGCTTTGCCCAGAGCGGTCATCGCGCTGCGCTTCGCCCGCCGGTCCTGGTCATCCTGGCGAACCTCGATGAGGCCATCGCGGACCAAGGGGCGCAGCGCATGGGTCAGAGCTGAAATCCGGATCGCCAACTTGTCGGCTAGAACCCCCAAGGTCGGCCCAGCCTCGCCGTGCAAGGCGCTCAACACGTCGATCTGCGCCAGCAGGAGGGCTTGCGGTGAGGTGAGGCCGGTCGGGGCGATCGCCTCGTCGTACAACTGGCCAAGCCGGCGCGCCGCTCTCCGGAGGGACGTGTGGGTGCAAGCGAGGTCAGCCGGCGCCATGAGCAGCTCGACATCGGACCGGGCGCCAAGTTCGGCCGCTCGCAACGCCTTCGCTTTTGCCATCCTGGTAAAATAGTTGAGCGGCGCACCATTGCAAAGAGAAGAGGGCAGGGCCATTGGTTGAGTGCTCAAGCAATAGAGAGTGCCATCGTGCCGTCCAGTTTCAGCAACAAGCCGGTCGGCATCGTCACCGGGGCGTCCTCGGGCATTGGCGCCGTGTATGCCGAACGCCTTGGGGCACGCGGCCTTGCCCTCGTTCTCGTGGCCCGGCGCGCCAAGCGGTGAGCTGAGGCCGGATAGTGTTCGCGCTGCGACAGGCAAGTGGGTCCGGACGCCGCATCCACGATAAAGGACTCCAAGTCTCATGAAGATCGGCTTTATCGGTGCGGGCACCGTTGCGAAGACAATCGCAAAGCACGTGCTCGCTTGCGAGCATCAGATCCTGCTTAGCAACAGCCGCGGACCTGACACCCTCTCGGCGCTGGTCGAGGAGCTTGGCCCTGGGGCGTCGGCCGGGACGCCCCAGCAAGCGGCCGAGCAGGACCTTGTCGTTCTGGCCGCTCGCTGGCTTAACGTGCAGCCGGCCCTGTTCGCGGTCGCCGACTGGTCAGGCCGGGTGCTTGTCGATGCGACGAACAGGTTCGCGAGCTATACGCCCCTGGCGCTCGGCGACATCTCCGGACGCACGTCAAGCGAGATCGTGGCCGACCTCGCACCCGGGGCGAAGGTCGTCAAAGCATTCAATTCCGTGCCGATGGCTTGGATTTCCGATTTCTCGCCCTCCAAGCCACGGACGGCTCTCTTCATTTCGGGTGACGACGCAGAAGGCAAGCAACGGGTCGGCGCCCTCATCGACCAGATCGGCTTCTGCACCATCGATCTCGGCTCGCTTGCGATCGGCGGGCGGCTCCAGCAGGTCGGCGGGCCGCTTGGCGGGATCAACCTGACATTCAGCGGAAGGCTTGCCTTATGAAAGCGCTCGTCTACGAGAAGGCCCATAGCCTCGCGGACTTCTCAGTCCATCTCGCTGAGTTGCCGGAGCCGACGCTGCGCGAGAACGACGTGCTGATCGACGTCCGTGCCATCGGGGTCAATCCTGGCGAAGCTGGCATCCGGCGCATGCGAAGCGCCGAGCCCGGCGGCCGGGTCCTGTTGGGCTGGGAGTTCGCCGGGGTGGTCCTTGCCACGGGTCCGGCGGTTCAACGGTTCAACGTGGGCGATCGCGTTTTCGGCACCGGCGACATGAGCCGAGACGGTTGTTGGGCGGAGCGAGTAGCTGTCGACCATCGG
The DNA here is from genome assembly GCA_964247405.1 of uncultured Acetobacteraceae bacterium. GTDB lineage: Bacteria > Pseudomonadota > Alphaproteobacteria > Acetobacterales > Acetobacteraceae > CAHJXG01. The sequence continues at coordinate 6,273 of CAXTUQ010000219.1, read as the reverse complement.
GTCGTGGCCGCGATCCCGGACCAGCTTTCGTTCGCCGATGCGGCGAGCTTGCCGATCGGCTCCGCCACGGCCTGGGAGGCGATCTTCCGCGATCAGGATGCGCTGGCAGCGGGCATCGATCGGGTTCTCGTGCTTGGCGGCGCCGGAGGCGTTGGTTCGCTCGCGACCCAGCTCCTGAAGGCGAGGACCGGCGCGTTCGTCATCGCCACCGCGTCGCGGCCGGAGTCGAAGGAGTGGTGTCGCAAGATGGGCGCGGACCTCGTGCTCGATCACTCCCGCGACATCGTTGAGCAACTCGCCTCGGCCGACATTCCTTACGTCGACCTGGTGCTCTCGACCGCGAAGACCGCCGAGAAGGTGGGTTGGATCGCGAAGGTGCTGCGTCCGTTCGGCCACCTTTCCGTCGTCGATGGCGGCGCGTCGCTCGACGTGAGCCCCCTCGTGCTGAAGGCCGCCTCTCTCCATACCGAGATGGTGTTCAGCCGCATCATGAATGGCAGCTCGCCCGAGAAGCAGGGCGCCATCCTCGAAGCCGTCGCGAGCCTTGTCGGTGAGAGACGCCTGCATCCGATCGTGACGACGCGGCTGGAGGGGCTTTCGGCGGAAACGATGAAAGCGGCCCACGAACTGCTTGAGACGGGACGGACGATCGGCAAGGTCGTCATCGCGACCTGATTGATAGAGGAAGACATTTGAGGCCTACCGCCACGATCCTCCGGGGCGGCTTGGTGGCCGTGCCAACGGATAATGACAAGCACGTCGTCGTCCCGCACCTGGTCGAGCAGCCGGGCCAGTTCGGGTCGGTTGCGGAAGTCCGGTATTCCGATGCAGGTAAGCGACATGCTGATCGGCTATGCCCGCGTCTCGACCGACGATCAGGACCTTACCCTTCAACGCGCGGCGTTGAAGGAAGTGGGGTGTCGCCGCACCTTCGACGAGTAAAGTGTCGGGCGCGAAGCGCAACCGCCCCGAGCTGGCGCGGCTGCTCGACCAAATCCGCGATGACGACGTGGCGGTGGTGACGCGGCTCGACCGGCTCGCGCGATCGACCAAGAACCTGCTCGACATAGCCGAGAAGCTGAACGACGCGGGCGCGGAGCTGCGCTCGCTGGCCGAGCCATGGGTGGACATGACTTCGCCCGCGGGGCGGATGGTGCTGACCGCGCTCGCGGGCATCGCGGAGTTCGAGCAGGCGCTAATCCACCAACGCACGAGCAGTGGACGGGTGGCGGCCAAGGCGCGCGGCGTGCGGTTCGGTCGCCCGCCCAAGCTCACGGCCGACCAGGTCGCGTTGGGCGAGCGCCTGGTCGGCGAGGGCACGTCCGTCCGAGACGCGGCCAAGCTGCTCAAGTGCCATCACGCCACCCTCTATCGGGCACTTTTAGGCCCCTGGGGCATAGGTTGCTTCCCCAGTTCAATGTGGCCCACTCGGCTCGCTTGCTCCCCGCAGCAGAATAGCGACCAGCCGCTTCGCGCTTTCCCGCCAATCGGGACCGGCCCGGATGTGCAGCACACCTATCATCGCCCTGAGAAGGTCGAGAGGCACCGTGTCCGGCCGCAGGTCGCCATTTTCGATGGCACGCCGCGCCAGGCGCTCCATGGTGCCCTGGATGATCACACTCGCGCTTGCGTATGCCGCCTCGTTCAGGGCGGAGGCGATGATATGCTTCTCGATCACGTGATCGACGAACGTCATCATCCAGGTGCGTAGCGCCGCCAAGGGCGGCGTCGAGACAAGCAGCTCGGCCCCCATTGTTCCAAGCTTCTCCACCTCGCGCTGATATACGGCTTCGATCAGCAGTTCGCGCGTCGGATAGTGTCGGTAGAGCGTAGCAGACCCGACGCCCGATTTCCTGGCGATGTCGTCCAGACTCGCATCGGCGCCCTCTCTCGCGAACGCTTCGCGCGCAGTTTCGAGCAGCCGGTCGCGATTGCGCGCGGCATCGGCGCGCAGCTTGCGGGGCTGTCCGGCTCGGTTCGTCAAACTTGTCCCTTGTAAGCGGAGAGTGTCCCCGCTTATGTAAGCGGGGAGTATCCCCGGATAATGGTGGAGCCGTGGTGCGGGGTCAACCGCCTGCACGCCTTCGGCCGAGCAAGGAGCTAGATCATGCGTCGAATCGAATATGCCCGCTATGGTGGCCCGGAAGAACTACGGCTGGGCCACGTCGAGCCGGGGGCACCGGGTGACGACCAGATCAGTGTCAGAGTCAGGGCCGCGTCGACAAACCCGATGGACTGGAAAATCCGGGCCGGGACGATGAGGATGATGACGGGGAAGCGCTTCCCGCGCGGAGTAGGGACCGACTTCGCGGGCGTCGTCGAGGCGATTGGGCGGGGCGTGACCCGGGTCAAGGTCGGCGACGCCGTGTTCGGCGCGATGACTGTGAAAGAGTCGGCGACATTCGCCGACACGATCCTCACCGCCGAGGACACGGCCGCCATCAAGCCCACGTCGATCAGCTTTGAGGAAGCGGCGACGCTGCCCATCGCGGGCGCGACCGCGTGGACGGCCCTGATCGACACCGCGAAATTGCAAAGCGGGCAACGCGTCCTTGTAAACGGCTGCCTTGGCAGCGTCGGCCGCGCAGCCGTCCAGATCGCGAAGGTTCACGGTGCGAGGGTCGTCGGGACTTGCGGCCCGGGCGGCATCGACGAAGCCCAGGCGCTCGGCGTCGACGAGGCGATCGACTACCGGACGTTCGAACTCACCCGCTACCGGAAGAGCTTCGACGTGGTATTTGACACGGCGGGCGTTCTGAGTCCGGGGCAGTGCCTGACCTTGCTGACTAAGAAGGGTGTAGCGCTGCACATCAACCTCAATCCCAAGAAGATGATCAGCGTTATATTCGCGCGCCGCAACAAGGCTGTGATCGCCAAGACGCCTTCCGCCATTCTTGAGAAACTTGCCCGGCTTGCCGCCAGCGGCGACCTCAAACTGCCGATCGCCGGTGTCGTCCCGCTGGCTGGCGCTATCCCGGCGATCACAAAGCTGGAGGCGAGTGGGCAGCCGAAAGGCAAGCTCGTCATCGTGCCATAGAGCGAACTTCGGCGCTACCAAGCCGCTTTTTCAACAACCCCCGTCGTTTGACGAAGTGGTACAGTGCTGATTTCAACGACACACCAAGGCCGACCTCAGCGACGGGGGACATAGACGGCGAGCTTGAGCCTTGGATCGTCGTTCGCCTGGAAGGTCGTGTAATCGAAGTACAGGCGGCCCTGTGTCGGGTGGTGCAGCACCTTGGTTCCGGACGATGCGGCACCCACGTCGTGCGTGCCCCACCAGGCGTCGAACTCGGCGCACCCTGCCCGGAGTCGCGCGATCAGGCCGGCGAAGGCCGGGTCGGCGGCCCAAACATCATGGGTGGCCCGAAACAAGGCGACCATGCGCCGAGCTTCGGCCTCCCAACCCTCGCCAAACAGCCTGCGTCCCCTTGGATCGATCAGGACGTAGAGAAGTATGTTGCGGTCCTCGACGGCGAGCGCGTCGAAATCGGCCAGCAGCGCGGCCTCCTCGTTCCAGGCGAGGACGTCCCAGCGCAACCCGGTGACATAGGCAGGATGCGGCAGGCTTTCGACCAAGCGTCGCAGTGGGGCCGGCGCAACTTCCAGGGCAAAGGCGGGGCGTCGCTTGCCATGGGCAAGCATGTGCAGGTGGGCGTGTTCGACCTCGTTCAGCCTCAACGCCCGCGACAACGCATCAATGGTGGCCGTGGAGGGTGCGACAGGCCGTCCCTGCTCCAGCTTGACATACCACTCGGGACTGATCCCGGCGAGGCTGGCGACTTCCTCCCGGCGCAGGCCGGGCGTTCGGCGGCGGCGTGGGCCGGCCAGGCCGAGTTGCTCCGGCCTCAATCGTTCGCGCCGCGAACGGAGGAAGGCGCCGAGCTGGCCAGCGGCATCGGTCATGTCAGCTCCCAAGGTGGTATCGAGCCAGCCTAGTATCAGGACTAGCCTTGTTCGGAAACGTCTCGGCCGGGAGTGTGGCCCGGCGAGAACAAGGAGCTGACATGAAAGCCGCCGTCCTGAAAGAGTGGGGAACCCCGCTTGCCGTCGAAAACATCCCTGACCCGGTGCTCGGGACAGGGGAGGTACTTGTGGACATGGTGGCGACGAGCCTTCCTTCCTATGCGGCCGAGGTATTCAGCGGCGAACGCAGGTACCCGCTGGTGCTGCCAGCCGTGCCGGGCGCCGGCGGTGTCGGCCGCGTCCGGGCCACAGGGCCGGACGCCACGCGCCTCGCGGCGGGCGACTGGGTCTACTGCGACTGCACCGTGCGCTCGCGGGATGACGCGCTCTCGCCCGACATCACACTCCAGGGCGTGTCCGCGCGCGGGGAGGGCGGCCTGAAGCTGCAACGGTACTTCCACGATGGGTCCCTCGCGGAGCAGATGCGGGTGCCGACGGAGAACGCTGTCCCGATCGGCCCCATCAATGCCGGTGACGCCGCGCGTTGGTGCGCGCTCGGGGTGGCGCTGGTGCCCTATGGCGGCTTCCTTGCCGCGGGCTTGCGGGCCGGGGAAACCGTGCTGGTCAGTGGCGCGACGGGCAACTTCGGCAGTGCTGCCGTGGCGGTCGCCCTTGCCATGGGGGCCGCCCGCGTGGTGGCGCCCGGCCGGAACGAGGTGGCCCTGGAGGACCTGGCGCGACGCTTCGGGCCGCGGCTCCGCCCATACAGGTTGACTGGCGAGGAGGCTGCCGATTGCAGGGGCATGCAGACGGCCGCATCCGGCCCGGTTGACTGCGTGCTCGACATCATGCCGCCTTCGGTGGGAACGGACGTCGTGAGGGCGGCGCTGATGACGGTGCGCCCCTACGGACGGGTGGTGCTGATGGGCGGCGTGGGAATGCTGGGCGGCAGCGACCTTGCTCTGCCTTACCCCTGGGTTATGCGGAACTGCATCACGATCCATGGGCAATGGATGTACCCGCGGGCGGCTGTGCCGTGGCTTGCCGCACTGGCCCAATCGGGCGTGCTAGACTTCGGCCAATACGAGATAACGGAGTTCGGCCTGGACCATGCCAACGAGGCCGTCGCGCACGCCGCTGCGAACGGCGGACCGTTCAGGATGACCGTTGTCCGCCAGTGATTGCACAGGCCGCCTTGTTGCGCTGGCTTGAAATTCATACTGCGACGCAATGCCCCCAAGCTCCGGAGCGCCGTCCCGGAGCTGCCGAACAGCCCCTGCATCCAGGCCCAGTAACCTCGAAACTGTGCGATTCGGCCATCTGACACCGTGACGCCGCAGCCAGTCGTTGGAACCCACGACGTCCGTCAAACCAACCCGATACCGTTGGCGAATTCGGAGTTGTCAGCTCATTCACAGCCCCAACGGCCCGCGAGAGGTTCTTTTCCCCGGATCAGGGGCGGGTTTCCGCCGTTCCTTGACGGGTGTTCCGGCAGGCTGGCCAAATTCGCCAACGGTATCCCAACCCTGACGGGCACCTGGCACTGGCAAGGTCCAACTGACGTATCGGAAAGCATTGTCCGAACAGGAGGTTTGATGGCTCGCATTCATATCACTGGCGCTTCTGGATCAGGCGTCACCACCTTTGGGGCAGCATTGGCCACCAGCCTCGCAGTGCCACATTTCGATACCGACGACTTTTACTGGTTACCGACGAACCCGCCTTTCACGACAAAGCGCCCACCGTCTGAGCGAGTGACTTTGCTGTTTGAAAAGCTGGCATCGCAGCCGGGCTGGGTGTTGTCGGGTTCCGCGCTGAAATGGGGTGAACCGCTTGAGCCCTTGTACGATCTTGTCATCTTCCTCACCCTGGACCCGGCACTGAGGATGGAAAGGCTTCGTCAACGGGAACACACTCGATATGGGCAGCGTATCGAGCTGGGAGGTGACATGGTGGAAGCAAGTGCCGCGTTCCTGGCCTGGGCCGCCGCCTACGACACGGCGGGCGAGGAACAGCGAAGCCGCGCAGCGCATGAGGCGTGGCTCGCGGCGGTGACTGTTCCGGTCCTTCGAATGGACTCGTCTCAGCCTGTGCCGGCGCTCGTGGACGCTGTGCTGTCGTCAGTGCGAGCGAGCGCCTGATCTTCTCTCGCTAGGGCGAGGGCCGGCGAATGAGGGTCTGGTTCTCACCCCTTGGCGCCTCTGCTGCTGACCGGAGCGGCACAGGATGCCCGTCCGGCAAACGAACCCTGGCGGACAAGCCGCCATCTCGGTAGGTGTATGAAATCGATCTCAACGTTTAGAGTCCATGCGCCCTGACCGGCGCTGTATTCCCACCCCCGGCCCGACCACTATCGGCTACTCGCCT
>CAXTUQ010000218.1:0-8961 GCA_964247405.1 uncultured Acetobacteraceae bacterium | reverse complement strand
CCCGCCCCCTCCACCTTGGGCAGGCTGCGGATGTTTTGCCTTTTGGCCTGGCCGTGGCGCAATCCAATCGGCCGGGTTCATGCGGCACGCTCATTCAAGCCCTGCTCCCCTCCCTGTCCAGCCGCGCCTCAAGCCGCCCGGCTGCGAACGAGATCGGCCAGCATACGGCGAAGTAAAGCGCCGCCACCAGCGGATAAACCACCATCGGCTGATACGTCACGTTCACCATCAACTGCCCGGCGCGCGTCAGCTCGACGAAGCCGACGATGGCCGCGACCGAGGTGTTCTTGATCAGCTGCACCAGGAACCCCACGGTGGGCGGGATGGCGATGCGCGCCGCCTGCGGCAGGATCACGCGCCGCATGACGTGCCGCCGGGGCAGCGCCAGCGCGGCCGCAGCCTCCCATTGCGCGTGCGGGACCGCCTCGATCGTGCCGCGCCAGATGTCCCCCAGGAACGCCGCCGCATACAGCGTGAAGGCCAGCGCCACCGCCGGCCAGGCGTCGAGCCGCACCCCGGTCAGCACGACCAGCCCATAGAACGCGAGAAAGAGCTGCATCAGCAGCGGCGTGCCCTGCAGCAGGGCGATGTACAGCATCGCTGCGGCACGCACCGCACGCACCCGGGACACCCGCATCATGGCGATTGCGAACCCGCCGATCCCGCCGCCCACGAAGGCCACCAGGGTGAGCGCCACGGTCCAGCGCAGCGCCGCGAGCAGGAACACCAGCTCGGCTGGCCCGAAGTCGCGGCTCATGCCCGGCCGCCGCCCAGGCCGGGCCGCCCGCGGGTGAACCCGGCCCAATACACCGCGTCGAGCAGCAGCCGGGCGGCCGCCGCCATGCCGAGGTAGATCAGCGTGGCGGCGAAGTAGAATTCGAAGCTGCGGAAGGTGGTGGACTGCAGCGAGTTCACCGTCGATGTCAGCTCCTCCGCCGAGATCGCCGACACGACCGACGAGCCCAGCAGGATCAGGATGAACTGCGCGGCGAGGCCGGGGTAGCTGACCCGGACCGCGGGGAACAGCACGACGTGCCGGAAAATGCGCGCGCGCCGCAGCCCCAGCGCCGTCGCCGCCTCGACCTGGCCGCGCGGCACCGCCTCGATCCCGGACCGCAGGATCTCGGTCGCGTAGCCGCCGAAGTTGAGCGCCAAGCCCAGCACGGCGGCCTCGTCCGCATCGAGCCGGATGCCCAGCGACGGCAGCGAGAAATAGACGATGAACAACTGCACCAGCAGCGGCGTGTTGCGGATCACCTCGACGTAGCCGCGCACCACGATGCGCAGGGCGCGGACGCGCGACCCCGCAGCAAAGGTGCAGGCCGCCGCGATCAGCAGGCCGAGCGCCAAGGCCGCCACCGACATCCACAGCGTCGCCAACGCGCCCGCGGCCAAAACCGGCCAGTTGTCCTGGACGACGCCGAACTGGAAGACGTAGTGCACGGCTAGAGGGTCGGCAGCTCCGGCAGATCGACGTTGGTGTAGCGCTTGTACATGTCCGCCAGCACGCCGTTGCGCGCGTTCAGGAACACCCAGGTGTTGATCCAGGCGCGCAGCTCCACGTCGGCGTGCCGCACGATGGGTGCGTAGAAGGCGCGGGTGACAAGGAACTTGACCTCGATCCCGGCGCCGGGGTTGCGGGCGACCACGGCGTTCATGGCGAACTCGGTCATGGCGATCGCATCGACCTGGCCCGACAGCATGGCCTGAATCGTCGCGCTGATGTCGTCGAACCACACGATCTTTGCGCCCGGCGGCGCCACCTTGGGCACCGTCGCTTCCTCAAGGGTGGCGCGGGTGATGCCGATACGCTTGCCGGCCATCTCCTCGGCCTTGGTGATCGCGGTCTTCTTGGGGCCGAACACCACGATGGACAGCGCGCCGTTCGGGTTGCAGAACGTCACCGTCTTGGCACGGTCGAAGGTGATCGAGATGGACGAAAGCGTCACGTCGCAGCGGCCGGCCAGCAGGGCGGGAATCCGCTGGGTCGAGACGACCTGCATCAGCTCCAACTCCACGCCCAGGTCTTTCGCGAGCTGGCGGCAGCAGGCGACCTCCACCCCGTCCGGCTTGCCGTCAGCGCCGATGACGCCGAACGGCGGCGAGCTGGTGTCGCAGGCGATGCGGACCACGCGCTCCTTCAGGATGCGGTCGAGCGTGGTGGTGGCGCCGCTGCCCTGGGCCGCCGCCGGGGACAAGGCGGCGAGCGTCAAGCCGGCGAGGCCGGAGCCTGCGATCAGATGGCGGCGGTCCATGGCGTTTCCTTGATTGATTGCCGTCGATTGTCCGGCTGAAGCATAGCCCTGGCAAGCGGCATCTGAATCGATGGCGGGGACGCGTTGCGGCGCGACGACTCGCCAAGCCGCCCATCCCGCGTCTAGGCTCCTCCTCAATAAAACCGGGAGGCTTGCTGCCATGTCAGCCACGATCGACGCCACGCCAAAAATCAAATCAATCCAGCGCACGGCGCTCGCCATGCTGGTAGTGGCGGGCGCCGTGAACTACATCGACCGGGCGACGCTCGCGGTGGCCAACCCGCTGATCCGGGAGGAGCTGGGGCTGTCCATCTCCCAGATGGGCTACCTGCTGTCCGCGTTCCTGTGGTCCTACGCGTTCTCCCAGCTTCCGACCGGCGCGATGGTGGACAAGCTCGGCCCCCGGCGGCTGCTGACGATCGGCCTGTCGCTGTGGTCGCTGGCCCAGCTCCTGGGCGGGCTGGTGCAGAGCTTCAACCAGTTCTTCGCGGCCCGGCTGCTGCTGGGCGTCGGCGAGGCGCCGCAGTTCCCGACCGGCGCGCGGGTCGTGCGGGACTGGTTCAACCCGCGGGACCGTGGGCTGGCCACCGGCATCTTCAACTGCGCCTCCACCTTGGGGACGGCCATCGCGTTGCCGTTGCTCACCTTCCTCATGCTGTCATTCGGCTGGCGCGCCACCTTCGTGATCATGGGCGTGGCGGGCTTGCTGGTGGCCCTGGTCTGGTTCGCGCTCTACCGCGACCCCAAGAGCGTGGCCTTGACCGCGGAGGAGACCGCCTACCGCACCGAAGGCGACCCGCCGGGCCAAAGGTCGGAGGTGACGTTCCGCGAATGGAAGCTGCTGTTCCGCTTCCGCACGACCTGGGGCATGATCCTCGGCTACTTCGGCTGCATCTACCTCACGTGGATCTATTCCGCGTGGCTGCCGGGCTACCTGGAGATCGAGCGGCACATGAGCGTCAAGGCAACCGGCATCGCCGCCGCCATCCCGTTCGCCTGCGGCGTGGTCGGCGGCGTGCTGGGCGGATATCTCGCCGACGTGCTGGTCCGCCGCGGGGTGTCGCCGGTGGGCAGCCGCAAGTACCCGGCGGCTGCGGCGCTGCTCGGCACCTCCGCCTGCACGCTGGCGGCGGCCTACGTCACCAGCAACACGCTCGCGGTGATGTTCATCTCCGCCTCGCTGTTCCTGGTCTATGTCACCAGCACCTGCGCCTGGGCGCTCAGCTCCGTGGCGGCGCCGACCAACTGCACGGCGTCGATCGGTGCCATGCAGAACTTCGGCGGCTACCTCGGCGGCGCGCTGGCGCCCACCGTCACCGGCTTGATCGTGCAGTCAACCGGGTCCTTCGTCCTGGCGTTGGTGGTGGGCGCGGTGATCGGGGCCGCTTCGGCCGCATCCTACCTTTTCGTCGTCCACGACCCGATCACCACTGCCGGCATGGACCAGCTTTCCGGGATGCCCGCACTCGGCCCGGTCCGGCCCGGCGGGCGCCCCGGATCGCCGGCCATTTAACGCTCCTTCAATGCTTGAACAGCTTCCTGGCGTGACGGGCGAGCGCGCCGTCGTGCCGCATGTCGATGACCTAGGCGCCAGCCACGGGGCGAACCGGGCGTTCCTCGACCTGGCGGCGCGCGGGCTGGTGACCTGCGGCTCGGTGATGGTGCCGGGTCCCTGGTTCCGGGAGATCGCCGAGGCCGCCAGCGCCGACCCGGCCCTGGACCTCGGCGTGCACCTGACGCTCACCAGCGAGTGGAACGCGTGCCGCTGGGCGCCGATCTCCACCGTCAGCCAGGCCTCGGGGCTGATCGACCCCGACGGCTACTTCTGGCGCGACTTGGACAGCCTCCGGCGCCACCTCGTCCCGGAAGCGGCGGAGCTTGAGCTTCGGGCGCAGATCGAGCGGGCGCTCGCGGCTGGCATGGCCCCGACCCACCTGGACGCGCACATGGCGGCGGCGATGCTGCCCGAGCTGCTGGAAGCCCACGTCCGGCTTGGCCGCGAGCATGGCCTGGTTCCCGTGCTGCCGCGCTCCATCGCGTGGGCGCCCGACCCGGCGTCCTATCGCCGCACGGTGGCCAGCCTCGACCGGGCGGGCGCCCCGGTGTTCGACCATTGCCGGGGCACGCTGGCCGTGGACCGCGAGCACCTGGAGGAGGGATGGCGCAGGCTGGTGGCAGGGCTTGCGCCCGGCGTCACCCACCTGGCCCTGCACTGCACGGCGCCGGGCGAGTTCGAGAGCATGGCGCCGGCCCACGCGGGCTGGCGCCATGCGGAGTACGACCTGCTCGCGGGCGGGCGGCTGCAGGCGCTCTGTGCAGCGGCCGGGGTCGCGGCCGTGGGCACCCGCGCCGTGCAGCGGCTCTGGCTTGCCATGGGACAGGGCTGACGGACCGTCCTGAAGCCGTCCGCAGCCCATCCAGCTCGCGTCGACGCATGTTCCCATCAACCAGGAGGAGCACACGATGCCGCAGCAGGGCGTCATCGGATTGATCGGCGGCATGAGCTGGGAAAGCTCGGCCGAGTACTACCGCATCATCAACGAGGCCGTCCGGGACCGCCTGGGCGGCCTGCGCTCGGCGCGCTGCCTGATGTGGTCATTCGACTTCGGCGAGATCGAGGCGCTGCAGCACGCCGGGCGCTGGGACGAGGCGGCGGCGCTGCTGATCGACGCGGCGCAGCGGCTGGAACGCGGGGGCGCCGACTTCGTCCTGATCTGCACCAACACCATGCACCGCATGGCCGACCCCGTGCAGGCCGCCATCTCCATCCCGCTGCTGCACATCGCCGACCCCACGGCGGAGCGCATCAAGGCCCAAGGATTCACGCGCATCGGCCTGCTCGGCACCGCGTTCACCATGGAGCAGGACTTCTACAAGGGACGGCTGCAGCACCGGTTCGGCCTCCATGTGCTCGTGCCGGAGGCAGAGGACCGCGCCGTTGTGCACCGGATCATCTACGACGAGCTGGTGCAGGGCCGGGTCGAGACGGCATCGCGCGACGCCTATCGGGCGGTGATCGCGCGCCTCGCCAGGCGTGGCGCCGAGGCGGTGATCCTGGGCTGCACCGAGATCATGCTGCTGATCGGGCCAAGCGACAGCCCGGTGCCGCTGTTCGACACGACCCGCATCCATGCCGAGGCCGCGGTGGAGCGCGCGCTTTCGGATCAAAGCCAAGCCCGGTAAGGCATCAGCAGTCCTTGCCGGGCGCACCACGGCAGCGGCTCACTCGACAGCCCCGCCGTGCCGATCGGACCGGGAGGCCGCGTGGCTGTGGGCCGCTGCGACCTCGCGCCCGCGTCCGCCCAGCTCCATGAACTCGGCGATGTGCGGGCGGCGCCCGATCTGCAAGCGGTGCAGGGCGTGCGTCGCCTCGACCAGCGTGCCGCCGCGTCCCAGCATCGCGTCGCCGATCTCCATCAGCCGCAGGTTCGGCCAGGCCTTCTCGCGCAATTCGTGGACCAGGTGCAAAACCGTGTCCGACGGCTGCTCCGGCAGCGCCTGGGCAAGGATCAAGGCCATGCAGGCCGTCGAGCGGGAGATGCCGGCATGGCAGTGGACGAGCAGATGCGCGGTCGAAGCCGGCTCCGCCAGCAGGTCACGGCCGAGCGCCAGGACGCGCTCGACGTGCTCAGGCTGGGGCAGGAGCAGGCCGGGCGTCTCGTCGATGATGTCATGGAAGCGCACTTCCAGCTTCCGGTGCTCGCCGAAGGCGCCGAACGCCTCGGGCACGGGATGGTCGGGATCAAGGATCGACAGGACGTGGCTGGCGCCGGCGCTGCACTGCCCGGCCAGCTCCTCGATGCCGCAGACGGTGATGCCGAAGGGAGGTGCTGCGCTGCTCATGAGACCCCTGTTCGCCGCTCCAAAGCGCCACCATGCGGCGGGATGGCAGAGATCACCAGGGCACGCCCGCATCGTGGTCAGCTTTTCAGCCGGTAGCCGGTCCTGAACATCCAGGTGACAAGCGCGAGGCAGCCGCACAGGAAGGCAAGGGTCATGCCGAGGCTGGCGCCGACGCTGACATCCGCCTGGCCGAAGAAGCTCCAGCGGAAGCCGCTGACCAGGTAAAGCACCGGGTTGAGCAAGGTGACGGTCCGCCAGGCCGGCGGCAGCATGTCCACGGAATAGAAGCTGCCGCCCAGGAAGGTCAACGGCGTCACCACCAGCAGCGGCACGAGCTGCAGCTTCTCGAACCCATCCGCCCACAGCCCGATGATGAAGCCGAACAAGCTGAACGTCGCGGCGGTCAGGACGAGGAAAAGCGCCATCCAGCCCGGATGCTCGATCCGCAACGGCACGAACAAGGACGCCGTCAGCAGGATGATCGCGCCGAGCACGATCGACTTGGTCGCTGCGGCGCCGACGTAGCCCAGCACGATCTCGAACGGGGACACCGGGGCGGACAGGATCTCGTAGATCGTGCCGGAGAAGCGCGGGAAGTAGATGCCGAAGGAGGCGTTGGCGATGCTCTGCGTCAGCGATGACAACATGACCAGGCCCGGCACGATGAACGCCCCGTACGGCACGCCCTCCACCGTGCTGATCCGCGAGCCGATGGCGGCGCCGAACACCACGAAGTACAAGGAGGTCGAGATTACCGGCGCCACGATGCTTTGCAGCAGCGTGCGCCGGGTGCGCGCCATCTCGAAGCCGTAGATCGCCCGCACGGCGTGGAGGTTCATGCCCGCTCCCGCAGCAGCCCGACGAAGATGTCCTCAAGCGAGCTTTGGCTGGTTTGCAGGTCCCTGAACCGGATGCCGGCCGCGCCGAGGTCGCGGAGCAGCGCGGTGATCCCCGTGCGCTCCCCCCGCGTGTCGTAGGTGTAGATGAGTTCCGTGCCCTGCCGGGCCAGCTCCAGGCGGTAAGCGTCGAAGGCCGGCGGCAGGCGTTCGAGCGGCGCCTGCAACTGCAGCGTGAGCTGCTTGCGGCCGAGCTTGCGCATCAGTTCGGCCTTTTCTTCCACCAGGATGATCTCGCCCCGGCTGATGACGCCGACGCGGTCGGCCATCTCCTCGGCCTCCTCGATGTAGTGGGTGGTGAGGATCACGGTGACGCCGCTGTCGCGTAAGGTCCGCACCAGCCGCCACATGTCCTGGCGCAGCGCGACGTCCACCCCGGCGGAGGGTTCGTCGAGGAACAGGATCATCGGCTCGTGCGACAAGGCCTTGGCGATCAGCACGCGGCGCTTCATGCCGCCGGACAGCGTCATGATCCGGCTGTCTTTCTTGTCCCACAGCGAAAGGTCCTTGAGCGTTTTCTCGATGTGGGCCGGGTTCGCCGCCTTGCCGAACAGGCCGCGGCTGAAGCTCACGGTCGCCCAGACCGTTTCGAACGCATCGGTGGTCAGCTCCTGCGGCACCAGGCCGATCTTGGCGCGGGCGGCACGGAAATCGCGGATGATGTCGTGCCCGTCCGCGGAGATGGTGCCGGCGCTGGGCCGGACGATGCCGCAGATGGCGCCGATCAGCGTGGTCTTGCCGGCCCCGTTCGGGCCGAGCAAAGCGAAGATCTCGCCGCGCCGGATGTCCAGGTTGACATCCCGCAGCGCCTGGAAGCCGGAACTGTAGGTTTTCGAAAGGTTGGAAACGGAGATGATCGGCGGCATTGCAGCCCGGTGTGGCGCGGCGGCGTTCCGGGCGCAAGCCCATGGCTCCACGTCGCGGCCCTTGGCCGAGCGGATTGCCGCTTGACATGCCCGGCATGGGGCACGGCGGCGCCAACCCCCTACCGGTGCGGCATCCGCGAGAACGGCAGCATCGCCGACAGCCCGCCATCGACCGCCAGCGCCTGCCCGTTCACATATGACGCGGCGTCGCTCGCCAGGAACAAGGCGGTGGCCGCGATCTCCCCCGGCACCCCGTGCCGCTGCAACGGGTTGAGCTGGCCGATCCGGCCTTCCGAGCCGCGCGCCCGCGCCGCATCGAACAACGGCCGGGTCATGCCGGTCTCGATCAGCCCAGGGCAAACGGCGTTCACCCGCACCCCTGTGCCGGCGAGCGACGCCGCCGCGGTTTGCACCAGGCTGATCACCCCGGCCTTGCTGGCGCTGTAGGCGGCGCCCGCGGCGTTGGCCCGCAGCCCGGCGACCGAGGCGGTGCACACGATCGCCCCGCGGCCCTGCGCCACCATGTGCGGCGCCGCATGGCGGATGGCCAGGAAGGCGCCGATCAGGTTGACCCGCAGCACCTCGGTCCAAAGCTCGGCCGTGGCCTCCAGCAGCGGCGTGGTGCCGCCAGACACCCCCGCATTGGCATATACGATGTCGATGCTTCCGAAGGCGTCCACGGCGCCTTGCACATAGGCCGCCGCCTGCGCCTCATCGCCCACGTCGGCCGCCATGGCCTCGGCGCGTCCACCGGCAGCCATGATCTGCGCCTGCGTTTCCCCAACCGCTTGTTCGTCACGGTCCACCGCCAGCACGGCCGCGCCCTCGGCCGCGAACAACAGGGCGCTCGCGCGGCCGATGCCGCTGCCCGCCCCGGTGACGACCGCATGCCGCCCAGCAAGTATGTCCATTTCAACCCTCAGCACCCGTTTGAGAATTCGCCAGGCCGAGCCAGAAGCGGTCGGCGCTTGTCCGTATGGGCGCGCAACCCGTCGCCGATCAACTTCCATCTGCTCATGGCGGGTCCTGGCCGGGGCGGGCGCTCATCGTGTCCGCGTCAACGGACGCGGTGTTGCGGCTGCCCTGCGCAATCCGCAGGAT
>CAXTUQ010000217.1:0-8968 GCA_964247405.1 uncultured Acetobacteraceae bacterium | reverse complement strand
GGCTCAGGGGAAAGCGGAAGTAGAGCCAGACGGCGTGGCTGATGATCTCGGCCGGAAAGCGGCAGCCCGGCGCAGCTCGGGCAGCCAGGTGTCGTCATCCCGCCCACCTGCCTAGCTCAGCCGCAGCTCGCAAGCCGACCGGCAGCCAAGTTGACAGTGCCACGCACCCCCCCTCGGTCAGAGAACAGATGCGAAAATATCCAACTTACCCTCGCTCCCCCCAATCTTGCGGCAGCCCCCACCATAAGGCGCCTCACGGCGTCATTCAGGTTCCAACATGCCTCGCTGCAAGCATCGTGCGAGCACCGCGGCCAACTCCATGCTCGTGAAAGGCTTATGCAGAATGTCGGTGACGCCGGCCTCGGCCAGCGCATCTATGCTGAATTCCATGTCAGATCTTATCGTGAGCAGAAGCGGAAGCGTCGGCGCGGCTTCACGCAACGCGCGCGCCACCTGAAGCCTCCCAGCCTTCGGCAGCGCGTCGCCAACCACGAGAGCATCGAACCGTCCAGGTGTTGCCTGGCATGCTGCAAGCGCTTCCGAAGCCGTGCTGAAGCCGACAGGCTCATAACCCAGCGCGGCCAGGAGCTCCTCATCTCCCAACAGGCGCTCGCTCTCGGCGATCAATACCGTCTCGCCGCGCCCCAACAGCAATGGGGCCGAAGCGCTCTCCGTCGCCTCGGGTAACCATATCTCAAAGCTGCTGCCCTGCCCCGGCGCGCTTCGCACCTCCATGGCGCCATCGTGGTCCCGCACGATTTCCAGCACTGTGGCGAGGCCCAAGCCCGTTCCCGCCGGCCGAGTGGTGAAGAACGGCTCGAATATGCGCCGCGCGGTGGCCTCGTCGAAGCCACGGCCAGTGTCGCTCACGACAAGGCGCACGTACCGACCCGGCGCAAGCTCGCCGTGGCTCAGTACGCGTGGTTCGTCGACCTGCTGCGAGTCCACGACCACAGCGATCCGGCCGGTACCATTCATCGCCTGGGCCGCATTGGTGCAGAGGTTGAGAAGAACCTGCTGCAGTTGCGCCGGCTCACCCAAGACAGCCAACTCCGCCGCAACGTCTTGCACCGCTAAGTCGGTCGCCTGGGGCAGCAAGGCGCCCAGCATCGAAGCGGTTTCTCCGAGCAAAGCTGCCATGGGCACAGACCGGGTGCGGGCGTCCCGACGCCGACCGAAGGTGAGGATGCTGTCCACGAGGTCGCGGCCCCGCTCCGAGGCGCGGCGGATCTCGTCGACGTGCTGGGCGGGCTTGGTGCCAGGTGCCAGGTGGGCACTTGCCATCTCGGCATAGCCCAGGATGGCGCCCAGAATGTTGTTGAAGTTGTGCGCGATGCCGCTGGTCAACCCGCCGATCGCCTGCATCCGGCGGGCCCGCTCCAGCCGCGCTGTCAGCCTGTCCCGGTCATGTTCCAAGGCGTCCCGTTCGATGGCATTGGAAACGGCGTCGCTGGCCAACCGCATCAGGCTGGAGGCTGGGAACGGCCGGCCGCGCGACGGCTGGAGGAAGTCGAATCCCATGATCCCCTGCAGGTTGCCTGCCCGGAACAGCGGCACGCAGGCCCAGCGGCGCACTCCCGCCGTCCTTAATGCTTCCCGGCGGTCGTTTGCCGGCAATGCTCCGATGTCTGGCACGACGACAATGCCTGCTTGCGCCGCACTGAACTGCTCAGCGAACCCCAGCACCCCCTCCGGCCAGCCCGGCGGGCACGCTGCGCCGTCCGCGTTCCAAAGGTGTGTCCGGGCCGGCCTTTCGTTCAGCACCACGTAGGCACGTTCTGCATGCATGTTCCGGCCCAGCTCGCCGAGCACTCGCCGCAGGCGCCCACTGATTTCCGCCCGGGAGCAGTTGATCAGGCTCGTCGAGTTCTCGGCAATGATATGCTCGAAGTTCGCCCGCCGCTGCAAAATGGCAGCCTTGTCGCGCAACTGGTATCCCAGGTAGATCAGCAATAATAGCAGCAGCAACGAGGCGCCATAAAGGAGAAGGCGGTAACGTTGCGCCCCTATCCTCGCATCGGCGTGCCGGGCACCGATCTCAGCGCGTATGGCTTCCAAATGCACTTTGCTCGGTGCCGACAGCAGCGCTTTGATGATTTGGTCAACTTCCGGCAGCATGCTTTTCAGCATCCTCGCATGTGCGAGCAGCCTTTGCATGACCGCCGCTCCCGGCTCCTTGAACGCACGAGTCTCGAGTTGGTCGATCCGATCCTGGACTGCCTGAATTGCTTGCAGCGCAGTGTCAAGCGTCAAGTGCTGCATCGCCAGTGCCAGCGCCCCGATTGCAGGCTGCAGCTGCTGCAAGTTGGCGTCCTGCCCTGTGCTGAGCAAGTCGAAATAGGCCAATGAGTTCTGCAGCAGGGCATTGTTGCTCTTGAAGTACTCGGCTAAGGCCTGCTGTTCGGCAACCGTTGCAGCCAGCCTGTCCAGTGCCGCCGGGTTTGCTCCCATCTGCCGGGAATGGACGCGTAACCGAGCAACCGCGTCGTCCATTTGGTTCGCTTCAGTCACGAGCGGATCGTAGTTGCGGAGCAGGCCTGCCCGCGCCCGCAAAACATCGCGATGCAGCGACGCCTCGTTTGAGGCGTAGTCGTTGAGGGCTTGGAGGGTTCCGGCATAGGCCGGCTCGTCTGTTTCCAGGCTTCGCAGCAGCAGCCAGGTGAGCAGCACGACAAGGAGCAACACCGTTCCGGCACCGACCACACGCCTCACGGGGGAGGCTCGCGTGCCGGCACGATGGCCCGCTCTTTGTAGCGGCCCGTCAGGGTGCCCAAGAAAGCTGTGATCTCCTCAGCCTGCTCATCGTTCAACGGATGATCGAGCTGGGCGACAGCCATGGCCCGCACAGCCTTGGTCAGCGAGGGCGTGCTGCCGTCATGAAAGTAGGGCGGCGTCGTGGCAACGTTGCGCAGGCTTGGAACGCGCAGCCATTCGGGATCAGGCGAGGCAAGCGGGCTGAAGATGCCATGTCGCTGATAAAGGTTGCCGCCGACATTGACGCCTTGGTGGCAGGCGACGCAGCCGAGCGACTTGAACAGTTGGTAGCCGGCCAGCTCCCGTGCCGTGATCGCGTCGGCTTGGCCGCCCAGCCAAAGATCGAAGCGGCTGCCCGGGGTGAGCAGGGACCGCTCGTAAGTGGTGAGGGCGTCAAGAAGGGCTGCACGGTCAACGGGCCGCCCATAGATGGCGCTGAACGTCTGCGCAACCGTAGGATCGGCGCGCAGCTTGCCGACAACCTCGTCCAGGGTGGTTGCCATGACCGCAGGGTTGACCAAGGACTGCTCGGCTTGGCTTTCGAACGTTCGGAAGTCGCCTTCCCAATTCAGGCGGAAGCTGAGCGAGGCGTTGAACATCGTGGGCGTGTTGAACAGGATGCCCTGGCTTCCCGGGCTGAGGTCGGTTTGGCGGGCGCTGGCACCATTGGTTCCTATGTCGTGGCAAGAGGCGCAGCTTCGTTTGCCATCGTGCGATAGACGGGTATCGTTGAACAGCTTTTCCCCGAGTGCCACCTGTCGTGGGTCCAACGCTGGCAGCGGCGGAATGGGAGTAATCGGCTCCTGGGCAGCAGGAAGCTGTGCATTGGAAGATCGAGCAACGGTGGGACCCACGCCATGCGAGCCGAGCAGTGCCGAGAACAGTCCGCAGCCGATTGCCAGCCTGGTTTGATGCAGGAAAGGGCGGCGTGAGCGCGACAGCACCAAGCGACCTGACCCTCCAGGGCGCCGCCCATCACGTATGCGTTATGCTGGTGGAGGAGGACCCGGCCCTGCAGCCAATGGTTCAGAGCTACCTCGAGGAAAACAGCATCCACACCCTGATTGCGTCCGGACGCAAGGCAATGTCGCATCATCTCGAGGCAGAAAAGGTGAGCCTGATCATCCTCGACTTGAAGCTTGGCCAGGAGGACGGGCTGGACCTTTTGCGCGAAGTCCGGTTGGGCTCCGACGTCCCGGTGATCATCGTCACGGGTCACCGCCGGGACGACGTTGACCGTATCGTGGGCCTCGAGCTGGGTGCAGACGATTATTTGACCAAGCCTTTCAACTTGCGCGAGCTGCTCGCCCGCATCCGCGCCGTGTTGCGCCGGGCCGATGGTGGCCGGACCGGGCAGTCTTCCGATCCCGGCCGGCATCCCGAACACGGCGGCTACCGCTTCTCCGGATGGCAGCTCGACCGCCGAACCCGCCGGCTCACCGATCCCGACGGTATGCGGCTTGGCTTGAGCAAGGGCGAATACGCTTTGCTGCTCGCCTTTCTCGAGGCGCCCTTGCGCCCGCTCACCCGCGAGCACTTGCTGCAGGCGACCCGGGTGCATGAGGACATCTTCGACCGCAGCATCGACGTACAGATACTGCGCCTCCGCCGCAAGCTGGAGCGGGAGCCAAGTGCGCCACGCATGATCCAAACGGAACGTGGTGTTGGCTACGTCTTCGCGGTGCCTGTCGAGAGCATGCAGAACCGCAGGGAGTGATCGGGCTGCTGCGGACAGCGCCCAATCGGCAATGGCAGGATCAGCCGATCCCGCGGCGACGCTGCGTATGCGAATGTCGGCTGTATCTCTCTGGCGCCGTCAAAGCTGACGGTGCGGACGCATCCTGGACGGCATCGACCTGTCGAAGCGGGCGCGTTGATGGCCCCTCCTCGATGAGGCGCCGCATGAAGGCCAACTTCTGCCAACACCGGACGGAGCGGCTCGACTCGGGAGGCGCTAAGCACGTCGTCATGGCAGATTGGCAGGGGTTCTTGCAGGTATTTTCGATGCACTCTTCTTACGTGCCTTGTCCCTTGCTTCTTTGACGGAAACGTTTGTGGCAGGGTGGCCCAACTTGCGTACCGATGCCCTTCACCCCGGCTCCTCCCCGCCTCCAGCCAAACTGCCCACTGCATCACACCCGCCGCTCTCGCTGCTGTCCGAGCAGCAGAGCGAACAGCGTTGCGGCTGAGGCGGGTGGGGAATTAGCCACTTGATGCCGAGCGAGAACGTCGCCCGGAAGAGAGGTCGGCTATGCTCGTTCTTGACGGTCGCGACGAAATTCAGTTGGCCCGAGCAAAGAGGCACGTTGCCACTGGACAGCAAGTCGTGCGCGATGCCGGGCAAAACGCGGACCGCCTCGTCACAGGCCGCGCGCAATCCTGGCAGATCAATCCCGTCTTCGTCGCGTATGTAGCGTTCGCCGTCTTGCGTATCGATGAAATAGCGGGGCATATTGTCCTCTTTGCTTCGATCAACGGAAGCAAACCGTTATGTTGCCGTCTGATTGCGCATAAATTTCAGCCAGTTCCGGGACATGAAAGGGCATGGCGCGGCCAGCATGCCGGCCAGCGCAGGCGCGGAAGCATCGCGGCGAGATCGCATCGGCAATTGGGGCAGCCTGCGAACTCGGCGACAGCGCACGGCACATGCTTGCCGATGATCGCACGATTGGTGTCGGTGACCGCAGCCTTGATGTTGCCGTGCGCGGTGTTGATCCCTTGAACGCCGGCATGTGGGCTGCGGCTGGGCCTGATCCCGCCTTGGCGAGCCGATGGTGGCATCCGGCCTCGGTCACACTGGCAAAGCACTGCAAGCCGTCGCTGGCCACAGCGCAGGCAGGATCGAGGGGGGCTTGGGTAGGCCGAACGCGCAGCCCATCCCTTCGAAGTTTCCTGACTTGGCCAAAACGTACGGGAAAGGCGCATGTCATCGCCCCGTCACTTCCGGCGCTTGCGTCGCAATGGCGAGGCCCAGCTTGCCGAGCAAGGGCAGGCACGCCTTCATGCGCTGCTCGCGTTCCCACTCGTCCGCATTCGCCTCGATCCGCTCGCAGCAGCGGGCAACGTCGGCCACGGTCAGCGTGCCGTCGCGGCACTTGCTCCGCATCGTCAGCACGAGGCTGCGAAGATCGCCAGGGCGGTGAAAGGGCGCGCTCACGGGCGGAACTCGATTTGCCGGACGCCATGACTGAACCTGAACACTGATGCAAGGGTTTCGGGCCGGGCGATAAGGAGGATGTGCCGGGAGGCCATCATACGCTTGTGCTGCTCTCAATGATTTCGAGCGCGTCCGCTATGAGCAGATGGTCGGCGGCGGCTCTCCGGAACGTTGCGACAGCCTGGCTGAACAGCAGCCTTTCGGCGCGGCCGGCTTGGCGGTCCAGCTCCAGGGCGCTGCTGCGGTAGGCCTTGGCCGTGGCGCCGAGCTGGCGGGCAGCGTGGGCACAGGCAATGACGTGACCGGTGGTGCGCTGCACCGTGTCGCACAGGCGCGCAACCGTGGCGAACCGGCCAGCGGTGTCGGGGATGACATTCATCGGCTCAGCCCTCCGACCCAAGGCAGCGAAGCAGGTCGATGCGGGCATTGCCGTCCCTCAAGATGGCGGCGTCGGTGGGCATGAGGCCAAGTCGCTGCCTGGAACTGCAAACCTTTTTCGACTCTGGCAAGCAATCCCATGGCGGCAGGCGCAAGGCGAGGTGACGTGGGAGGAGCGGTCATCGGACAACCTACTTTTTGTGGCATGGCCAAGCCTTCGGCAAGCTGCTGGAGCAGCCTTGCCTCGGCGGCATGTATGCCGGTGCGAGCTTACGGAAGTGTGTCAACCCACACCGTTCCGGCTACAGCGGTAACCTGGCATGGTGCATCGGGACTGCCGCAAGATTGGGGGAGCGAGGGTAAGTTGGATATTTTCGCGTCTGTTCTCTGACCGAGGGTGGATGCGTGGCGTGGATCTTGAGGTTGGTGAAAACCGAGGCTGAGGGCGAGAGGCCGTGCATGGACGTTATGGAGATCAACCGGCCCGGTGATCTCGTCGACATCGCCAACTTGGGTCTGATACCAGACGCCCTGTCCGCTGACTGCTGTGGCCCAGGTGCGATGGGTGATGGAGGCCAGGCGCTCAGGCGTGCTCATCAGCTCGTTCCAAGCGTCGCAGCAGGCATCCACGATGGCACCGTAGCCATTCCAGACGTGGGGGCTGAGAAAGTTGGCGCGCAGATAAGCCCAGACTTGTTCTACCGGGTTCAGTTCCGGTGCGTAGGGCGGCAGCGAAAGCAGGCTGACGTTCTCCGGAGCTATGCCGGAGAATGGGTGATGGCTGAGTGAGCAAGGCGGCGCATCGAGGCGGGTGGAAGCCTGCTCGCACCCTCCGAACGCCACGCCGCCGAGCAGGGACGACGACACAAGAAGCCAGCCGGCCGGGCGCGCAGATGCTGCTCCAGACCGCACGCTGGCCGCCGGGACGGCGCGGGGTCGCCGTCCCGGCAGCGGCTGGACGCAGGCCTTTACAGGCCAGCGCCGTCGTGCAAGCCCGGCGTTCGATAGCGTCCGTCAACTTGGTGTAATTTCGGTGTAGGTTTGGGTGGCCTTGGATCATGCGGCTTGGGGTGTGATCCGGGCAGACGGGAGGGGTGTGGCCTCGCCGTCGATGGTGGGTGGGACCAGCCCGCTCATGCCGTCAACCTGCATGTAGCGGTGCTGGAGCTGCCACTCGTCGTTCTGTTCCAGCAGCACGGCGCCGATCAGCCGCAGGATCGCTTGCTCTGAAGGAAAGATGCCCACCACGTCGGCGCGGCGCTTGACCTCCTTGTTCAAGCGTTCCAGCGGGTTCGTGCTGTGCAGCTTGGCCCGGTGCTGCTCGGGGAAGCCCATGCAGGCCAGCACGTCGTGCTCGCTGTCATCCATGAACGCGCCGAGCTCGGCGTTTCGCGCAGCGAAAGCGCCTGGGGCCACTTTTCCCGCATCTGGTCGGCGGCCGCGCGCCAAACCGTTTGTGCCTTCTCTGGGGTGTCCTGCAGGAAGGCCTGGCGCAAGGACGCCGTGCTCTGCTGGCCCTTGGGCACGTAGGCCAAGGCATTCCGCATCCAACGAACGCGGCATCTTTGCCACGTCGCGCCCATCACGCGCCGGGTCGCGGCCTTGAGGCCCTCGTGCGCGTCGTCGCGGAAACCCCCAGGGTTTGCCGCTGAGATGGCCAGCTTGGTGCCGCGCAGGCCACGCCGGACCAGGCTGCGCAGGAACGTGCTCCAGAAGGTCTCGGCCTCGCTGGGTCCAATGTGCAGCCCTACGATCTCCCGTTTGCCCTCGCCGTCCACCGCCACGGCGATTATCGCCGCAACCGACACGGTGAAGCGCGAAGCGGTGAACCACGCCCTCGCGCTGCTTGAGGGAGGTCGCGTCCAGCCACAGGGAGGGCCAGTCGCCTGTGAGCGGACGGTCCAGAAAAGCGCCCACGCGGTCGTCGATGTCCTTGCACAGCTTGCTCACCGTGCTCTTGCTGATGCCCGCCCGTCCCAGCGACAAACGGCACAGCCGTTTTCGCGGCATCGCCTGCACCGGGTCATCGACGCGCCGGGTCGAAACGCCGCCGATCCCGGCGAAATCCGAGGGATTTGGTCCCGCCAACATGGCCGTGGTCAAGCACATGGCCCTCAACCTGCTGACCCAGGCCAGGCCAACCACAAGCCTCAAGAACCGGCGCAAACGAGCCGGCTGGAACACGGACTACCTCGCCCACGTCATCCAACAAACGACACAAACGTTCACTCGATTACCCTGGGTGCAGGTCGCCGGCAAACGTGCCGAAGCTGCGCACCGGCTCCGGATCGCACTCCGGGCCAACTGCCGCCACGTGCAGGGTGGCGCCCACATCGATCGCGGCGGCATGGGCGTGGACGGGAAACATCTCCCGCTCCCTGCGGGACCGCTCGGCTTTCGGCGTCAGGGTCTCCTCGACTGGGTGCAGGAGGAGGACCAGAGGCCGATCCACTGCGCGGCCGGCTCGAACGCGCGGGCAAGGCTCTCCAGCGACCGTCCGGCACGGACCAGCTCGACCCTCTGACGGCGGAACCCAGGCGAATACGGGGGATGGGTCTGGGGCATAAGCGAGCACCGCGCGCAAAAGCGTCGTCGGCGTCCACCTCCTCGATACTGCTGGCGAAGTCGGAAGGGGTTTGGCACGGGGTGGATTTTCATGTGTGGCGCTGCTGCGGTTCG
>CAXTUQ010000216.1:0-9047 GCA_964247405.1 uncultured Acetobacteraceae bacterium | reverse complement strand
GAAGGCGGCCACGAACTGCGTCAGACCAGTCCAGCACCTCTGGAATATCCGACGTATTCGGTCGCGGACGAGTGGGCGACGCGCGGCCCGGGCGCGCGATGGGGCGCCTATGCCGTGACGAAGACGTGCTTCGTGCTGTCGCTCGTGCTGGCCATCGCGCTGAACCCGGCGCGCTTGTTCTTCCTGGTCATCATCGTGCCCGTCATCCTGGTGTTCCTGCTCGTATACGGGCTGTTCAGCGGCTGGGCCTATCGACGGACCGGGCACCCGCTGGTGGGTGCCGTGGCGGTCGCACTGGCCTTCGCCTGGGCGATTGCCGCGACCTTTCCGGTGGTGGGATAGAGTTCAGACGCCGTTGCCGAACAGTCGATGAATGCAGCGGCGACCGATGGGGCCATTATGCCTTTCAGGCACTTGGGCGCCCATTGGCCGCAATATACTGCCGCAACGCATGGTTGATCTCTGTTTGATAACCTCGACCGCTCTCGGCGTGCTCCCGAAACCACGCCACCACGTCAGCATCCAACCGAATCGTAACCATTTTCTCGCGAGCGTTAGGAAGGCGGCCACGAACTGCGTCAGACCAGTCCAGCACCTCTGGAATATCCGACGTGTCAACATCGTCCTCGGACGCGGCAGCGAGTCGTTCAAGGCGGGCCTGCTGTTCTTTAAAAATCGCCATCTTCATATGCTCTGCGCTCATGTTTCGTTGCCCGCCGTGCACTGACCAAGCGAATGATCTCATCATCGCCGCCAGGGTAGGTGTGCACTACAATCAGCAGCACGATACCCCCAGCCAAACCCAAAGCATGCCATCGATTCTCACCGCCTTCGCTACGGTCAAAACGTACCAGGTGTAATGGGTCTGACCACACAAGCTCAGCGTCCTCGAACGCAACCCCGTGCTTGAGCAGGTTAATCCGCGCCTTTTCAGGGTCCCACTCGAAACTGGGCACCAAGCTACTCCGGACATTGAGAAAATAGATACAGTCCACCAGTTCCGCAAACAACCTGTGGCGGCGCTACGGACAGATATATCCGCTCCCGCCCGGCGCCTTGAAGCAGCCGACCGACTCCGGGAACAGCGTCTTGGGCAGGTACAGGATCGCGCTCGGCGCGAAGATCGTGAAGGCGATGGTCGCGAAGAACACCACGTAGATCGGCAGCGACGCGCGCAGCGCGGCCGAGAACCGCACGCCGACGAACTTGCTCGCCATCAGCAGCGCCAGGCCATAAGGCGGCGTGATCAGCCCGAAGGCCAGCGTCACGATCAGCACGACGCCCATGTGGACCGGGTTGATGCCGGCGCTCTCCGTCAACTGGTTCACGACGGGCATGAAGATGATGATGGCCGGGATCGGCTCGATGAAGTCGCCGACCACCACGAACACGGCGACCAGCAGGAACATGATCGCCATCGGGTCGGTGCCGGCGGCGTCGCCGATCCAACCAGCGACGACGATGGGGCCGCGCAGGTAGGCCACCAGCCAGCCGAACGCGGACGCCGCCGCGATGGTGATCAGCGGCAGGCTGAACACCAGTCCGGCCTCGACGAAATCGCGCGGCAGCCGGCGGAAGTGCCCGGGCTTCAATAGCGGCAGCACCACCAGCAGGATGTAGGCAATGGCGACCACCCCGGCCTCGGTCGGCGTGAACCAGCCGGTCATGATGCCGCCCAGCAGGATCAGCGGGATCAGCATCGGCAGCGCAGCGCCCTGCGCCGCCCGGCCGAACTGCGGCAGGCTGGCGCGCGGGCGCTGGAAGCCGAGCGGGCCGAAGAAGTAGCAGTACACCATCAGCCCGGCGCCGATCATCAGCCCCGGCACGATGCCGCCCAGGAACAGCCCGGCGATGGACACGTTGCCGATGGCCCCGTACACCACCGCCATGATCGACGGCGGCACCAGGGCAGCAATCGTGCTGGCCGCCGCGATCAGCGCTGCCACGAACTCAGGCCGGTAGCCCTCCGCCGCCATCGGCTGCGCCATGGTGCGGGACAGCACGGCCACATCCGCGGAGCTTGATCCCGACATGCCGGAGAAGAACATGCTGAACACCGTCGTGACCTGCGCCAAGCCCCCGCGCACGTGGCCCACCAGCGCTTGCGACAGGTCGGCGATGCGGATGACGATGTTGGCCGAGGTCATCAGCTCTCCCACCAGCAGGAAGAACGGGATCGCCATCAGGCTTTCGCTGTCGATGCCGTTGAACAGCTGGCCCATCATGGATTGCAGGCTGATCGGCGTCATCGCCGTGCCGACCAGCACGCCGGCGATCAGGCTGAACGCGACCGGGACGCCGAGGTAGCCGAGCGACAGGAACAGCGCGGTCATCACCCCAAGCGTCAGGGCGTTGCCCCCCGCCATCTAGATCGCGGCGGCGTGCGCGGGCGCTTCGCTGGCGCGGACGGCCGGCACGAAGCCGTGGCGCAGGCCGTTCACGATCTGCTCCAGGCTGAACAGCGCGACCAGCGCGCCGCAGGCGGGGATGGGCCAATACAGGTAGGCGATCGGCGTCATCGACGGCATGCGGAAGCTGTTGAAGCCGCTCAGGAAGTTCTCCCAGCCATAAACGACCATCGCGAGGCCGACCGCCAGCACCACGCAACGGTTGAACACCTCGAACACGGTCCGCATGGGGCCGCGCATCGCCTCGGTGAGCGCCGAAAGCTGCAGGTGGTCCTGGCGCCGGGTCGCGACGGCGGTGCCGCAGAACACGCCGTAGGTGAAGAAGGCCATCGTGACCTCCTGCAGCCACAGCCAAGGGTGGCCCAGCTCGCGCGTCAGCACGTCGGTGAACACGGAAGCCGAGAAGCAGGCGAGGCACACGCCGCACGCGACCATCAGCGCATGCTCCAGCCCATCGAGCTGCCGCCATTTCAGGTGCCGGCCGGTCTGCGCGACGATGGGGGAGGCCGGGTCGGCCATCACTCCACCGCCCGGATCAGCGCCAGGATCTTCACCGCGTGCGGCCCGAGGCCGCCCGCCAGCTTGTCCTGGAACGGCGTAGCGGCGGCTATGAAGCCGGACTTGTCCACGTCGGTGACGAACTTCACGCCGATCTTGGCGAGCTTCGCCTGGCTCTCATTTTCCAAAGCCAGGGCGCGGGCGGGCTGGGTGCGGGACACCTCGTCGGCGGCGGCCTGCACCCAGCCGCGCTGCTCCTCGGTGAGGCCCGACCAAACCTTGTCCGACACCCACAGCAGCGAGTTATTGGCCTCGTGCTGCGTCATCGACATGACCGGCGCGGTCTCGTAATGCTTGTTCGCCATGTAAACGTTGACGCCGTTCTCGGCCATGTCCACGACGCCGGTTTGCAGGCTGGTGTAAACGCTGCCGAACGGCATGTGCACGGTCTGCGCGCCGTAGCCCGGGAAGATCGCATCCTCCGTCGCTGTCGCCTGCACGCGGATCTTGAGGCCCTTCAGGTCCTCGACCCGGTGGATCTCCTTCTTGCCATACAGGTCGCGCAACCCGAGCGTCGCCAGGCCCAGCACGTGCGCGCCCGTCACCGTCTCGTCGAACAGCGCGTGCATCGCGGCCGAGATGGCCGGGTCGGCGAGGCACTTCGCCAGGTGGTCTTCCGACTTGAAGATGTAGTGCAGGCTCATGACACCGGATTGCGGGGAAAGCGTCGCGGCGTTGGCGGTGCTGGTGATCAGGAAGTCGATGTCGCCGGTGCGGATTTTCTGCAGCGCCTGCGGCTCCTGGCCGAGTTGCGCGCCGGGAAACTGGTCGATGGCCATGGTGCCGCGGCTCGACTTGCCGAGCGAGGCCGCGAAGATGTCGGCCGCAACGCCGAAGCCGGTCGTGCGCGGCTGGTCGTAGCCGAAGCTGAAATGCCGCGTTTCCGCGGCAGCCGGCCCATGCGGCACAAGGGGCAGCGCGAGCGCGCCGATGGCGGCGATGGACAGGACCCAGGACCGCATGGCGTCACCCCCCGCCGTCGCCCGCTCCGGCGCGTTCGGCATGGAAGCAGCGTAAACATCCAGAGTGCCTCGCGTCACGCACTGTTTTGCGTGCTACCCTCGCCGTGAGGGAGACGCCGCATATGACCGAGCCGACCTATCGCCACCCTGCCCTGCTCAGCTTCGCGCAAGCCTTGCTGGAGGCCTCGGGCCTTGCCGCCGACCGCGCGGAAACGGTGGCCGACGTGCTGGTGGAGGGCGACCTGCTGGGCCACACCACGCATGGCTTGGCGCTGCTGCCGGGCTACCTGAACGCGATTGCCACCGGCGGCATGGCGACGAACGGCGAGTGGGACACCGTGAGCGACCGCGGCGCCAGCGTGCTTTGGGACGGGCGGCGGCTGCCTGGGCCGTGGCTGGTGGCGCGGGCCATCGACCTCGCGACCGAGCGAGCCGCCGCGCACGGCACGGCAACCGTCGTGATCCGCCGCAGCCACCACATTGCCTGCCTCGCGGCCTACCTGACCCGCGTCACCGCGCGGGGCATGGTCGTGCTGCTGCAAAGCTCCGATCCCTCCGTCGCCAGCGTTGCGCCGTTCGGCGGCACCCGCGCGTTCATCACGCCCAACCCCATCGCCGCCGGGTTCCCGACGCAGGGCGACCCGGTGCTGCTGGACGTGAGCACGAGCACCACCACCAACGGCCTGACCGGCCGGCTGCGCGGCGAAGGCGCGGTGCTCGGCCATCCCTGGCTGCTGGACGCCGCCGGGCAGCCGACGCCCGACCCGGCGGCGCTGTTCACCGACCCGCCTGGCAGCATCCTGCCGCTCGGCGGGCTGGACAGCGGGCACAAGGGCTACGCGCTGGGCCTGCTGGTGGAGGCGCTGACCGCGGCGCTCGGCGGCTTCGGCCGGGCCGATCCGGCGGAGGGCTGGGGCGCCGCCGTGTTCCTGCAGGTCATCGACCCGGCGGCGTTCGGCGGCCTGGACGGCTTCCTGCGCCAAACGACCTGGCTCGCGGACGCCGCCCGGGCCACACCCCCGGCGCCGGGCGTCGATGCGGTTCGCCTGCCCGGCGCGCGGGGCCTTGTGCTGCGCCGGCGGCAGTTGGCGGAAGGGGTGGCGCTATATCCTTCCATCATGCCCGCGCTCGCCCCGTGGGCCGAGCGGCTTGGGGTGCCGGCTCCGGCGACGGTCACTTAGGCTGGGCCGCCGGGGCCTCCTGGCTGGAAGGTGCCGGGCGTTGATTCTCGTCGAGCTGCCCTTTGTTCAACTGGTCCACTTTGTCATCGCCGGTGGGTCCGCCGGCGTCGTTGCTCTTGTCCACGTTCCGGTTCGGCGTGTCGGCGTTGGCGGCCAGCGCGGGCGTGGCGGCGAGCAGGCTGAGAATGAGGACGACGGCTTTCATCGGGGCGCTCCTGGGCCGGGATCGTTGCCAGAATGATCGTTCGCACGCCCTCCGGTCAAGCCGCCTCGTCCACCGCCAACCCCATCGCGGCCCCGAGCCGGGCCAGGCGGCGCTGGATGCCCTCGCCGCCGAACACGCCGCTGCCTTCGGCCAAACGGAGCGCGAGGCGCCCGGGCAGCACGCGCAGGTTGGCGCCGGCCAGCAGCTCCGGCGTGCCGGCGGACAGGGTGTAGGCCAGGCGCAGCGCCGTCCCCAGCACCTCCGCCCGACCAACCGCGGCGGGGTCCAGAAGGGCGCGGCCGATGGCGAGGTAGGGCGCGTCCAGCTCCGCCTCGTAGCGCAGGGCGAGCGTCACCGCGAGGAAGGCGCGGGTCGGGTGGTCCATGGCGACGCCGGGTTGGCGGAGCACGCGGAGGAACGCCTGCTCGGCCCGGTAGTCCGGGTGGTCGTGGCTGCCGATGTCGGACATCCAGCAGGCGGCGGCCCGCAGTCGGGCCTGCCCTGGCGTCTCCTCCGGGAACAGCGGCGCGGTCCAGTCCAGCAGCGCCGGCGGCAGGCGCACGTCGCGGCCGTAGCGGGCGGCGATGTCGTGCCCCAACGCCACGACCGGGTCCTCGGCGCGGACCTCCGGCGAAACCTGCTGCATGAACCAGCCTTCGCGGATGCCGTTGGCGCTGAACACCACCCGGCGCGCGTTGGTCTGGCGCAGCAGGCGGCGCAGCACGGTGGCGGCGAACGGCAGGTCGTCCACCCGGCGGCGCGGCGCGCCGGTCAGCCGTTCCAGCACGCGGCGGGGACTCGCCAGGATCTGCGCCGCCAGGTCCCGCCCGGCGTCGCGGGAGATGGTGTAGTGGTGCACGATATGCAGCGGGTAGTTTGTCAGGTGCATCTGCACCCGGGCCAGCGCGCGCCACGCGCCGCCGACCAGATAGAGATCGCGCTCCTCGCCCTGCGCCAGCCACAGCACCGCGCCGAGATCCGCGTCGGCGATGGCGCGGGCGCGGGCCAGGTCGCCCTCCGCCCGGTCGGACAGGCGGATCACCCCAAGCCCCAGGCTTTGCGCCAGCGGCAGGGCGCCAGTGCCCGCGCCCACCCGCACGACCTCCAGCGAGCCGCCGCCGATGTCGGCCATGATGCCGTCGGCCTCCGGGATGCCGCACAGCACGCCGGCGCTGGACAGCGCGGCCTCCTCCTCGCCGGACAGCACGCGGATGGGGACGCCGGGCATGCGCGCTTCCAGGCTTGCCACGAACTCCGGGCCGTTGGTTGCGTCGCGCACCGCGGCGGTGGCCAGCACCTCGAACGGGTCGGCGCCCATGGCACGGGCGATGGCGTGATAGCGGGCCATGACGCGCAGGCCTTGGGCGACCCCGGCCTCGTTCAGCCGCCCGGTGCTGGAAAGGCCGCGGCCCAGGCGCAGCACCGCCTTCTCGTTGAAGATCGCCACCGGATTGCGGCCCCGGCCCTCGAACACCACCAGGCGCACGGAGTTGGAGCCGAGATCGACGATGGCGGAACGGGGAGCGGCTAGACGCCCAAGCTGGTCCGGCATGCTCAGTCCTGGGTGACGCGGTTGGGGCGGCGGATCGGGTGCGCGTGGGTCGAGAGCGCACCATGCAGCGCCGAGCCGCGTCCGGACAGCGACGGGTTGGTCATGAAATAGTCGTGCGCCGACACCGGACGGGCGCCCTCCGCCACCCGTCGCCACGCGCCGTCCGCGCCCAGTTCCCAGGATTGCAGCGTGTCCCGCAGGTTCACCACCATGATCTGGTCCAGCACCTGGGCGTGGACGGTGCGGTTATGGATGGGCACCAGCGTTTCCACCCGCCATTCCATGTTGCGGGCCATCCAGTCGGCGCTGCTGATGAACACCCGGGCGTGCTTGCTGGGCAGGCGGTAGCCGTTGCCGAAGGCGTAGATGCGGGAATGCTCCAGGAAGCGGCCGACGATGCTCTTGACCCGGATGTTCTCCGACAGGCCCGGCACGCCGGGGCGCAGGCAGCAGATGCCGCGGACCACGCACATCACCTGCACCCCGGCGTTCGAGGCGGCATACAGCCGGTCGATCAGCTTGTCGTCCACCAGGCTGTTCATCTTCAGCCAGATATGCGCCGGGCGTCCGGCGGCGGCGAACGCCGTCTCCGCGTCGATCAAATCCATCAGCGTGCTGCGGGTGGTCAGCGGGCTGAATGCCAGGCTGTCCATGCGCTCGGGCGTGGCGTAGCCGGTCATGTAGTTGAACAGCCGGGCGCTGTCGCGCGTGAGGTCCGGGTCGCAGGTGAAGAAGCTGAGATCGGTGTAGATGCGCGCGGTGATCGGGTGGTAGTTGCCGGTGCCAAAATGCGCGTAGGAGCGCATGGCGCCGCCCTCCCGCCGCACGATGAGCGACAGCTTGGCGTGGGTCTTCAGCTCCATGAAGCCATAGACCACCTGGACGCCGGCGGCCTCCATGGTGCGGGCCAGGCGGATGTTGGCCTCCTCGTCGAAGCGGGCGCGCAGCTCGATGAGCGCCGTGACGGACTTGCCGGCCTCCGCCGCCTCGATCAGCGCCTTGACGATGGGGCTGTCGCGGCTGGTGCGGTACAGCGTCTGCTTCACCGCCACCACGCTGGGGTCGGCGGCGGCCTGGCGGAGGAACTGCACCACCACGTCGAAGCTCTCGAACGGGTGGTGGACGATGATGTCCTTGGCGCGGATGGCGGCGAAGCAGTCGCCGGCGAAGTCGCGGATGCGCTCGGGGAAGCGCGGGGTGTAAGGCGGGAACAGCAAATCCGGGCGGTCGTCCACGATCATCTGCTTGAGGTCGGCGGCGCCCAGGATGCCGTGCTGGGTGACCACCTCCTCCCCAGGGATCTCGTGTTCATCCACGCCCAGCTCGTCGATCACCAGCGCGCGCAGGTCGTCCGGCATTCCGGCATCGACCGACAGGTGGATCGCCACCCCGCGGCGGCGCCGCTTCAGCGCGGTCTCGTAGGAGCGCACGAGGTCCTCGGCCTCTTCCTCGAACTCCACGCCGGTGTCTCGGATCAGGCGGAACAGGCCCTTGCCCACCGCGCGGAACCCGGGGAACAGGCGGCCGAGGAACAGCCCGACCAGGTCCTCCAGCAGCACGAAGCGGATGGTGGGGCTGTCGGACTGCATCGGCAGGCGGACGAAGCGCTCGATCAGCGCCGGCAGCGGGATCAGCGCGTCCATGACGTGCCCGTCCTCGGCGCGGTGCAGCTTCAGCACCATGACCAGGCCCATGTTCGGGATGAACGGGAACGGATGCGCCGGGTCGATGGCGAGCGGGGTCAGTACCGGGAACACGCGGTCCATGAACCAGGTTTCGAGCCAGGCGCGGTCGGCCTCCGTCAAGGCCGCCGTCTCGCACAACTCGATCCCGGCCGCGCGCAGCTCGCCGCGCAGCTCGAGCCAGGCCGCCTGCTGCATGTCCATCAGCGCCCGCGCCCGCGGCTGGATCTCGCCCAGCTGCTGCGCCGCCGTCCGTCCGTCCGGGCTGACCGCCGCGACGCCAGCCTTGGCCTGGCCGATCAGCCCGGCCACGCGGACAGAGAAGAACTCGTCGAGGTTCGACGCGCTGATCGAGATGAAGCGCAGGCGCTCCAGCAGTGGGTGCCGGCGGTTCTCCGCCTCCTCGACGACGCGATGGTTGAAGTCAAGCCAACTCAGCTCTCGGTTGATGAAGCGGTCCGGGTCGTCGGCGGCGATGCCGACGGGGGCCGTTCTGGAC
>CAXTUQ010000215.1:5482-9054 GCA_964247405.1 uncultured Acetobacteraceae bacterium | reverse complement strand
TTGCACAGGGGACTTTCACCCCCAAGCTGCTGGACATGCCCAGCACACAGGACGCTGCGCGCCGCGCAAGCGCGGTGGCCTGCGGCCATCCTGGACGGCCGCTGCGCGCGACGGCCTGGGCGAGCGCAGGTCGGGACGACGGGATGGCCGTCTTGATCGAACAACAGGATGGTTGTCGAGGCGTCGTGTGGCGCCAGCGCGTCAGCCCTCGTTCGCGGTCGCCGTGGGCAGCTGGTCAGGGCGGCTTGGTCATGGCTTGGCCCTGCGGCGTTGGCGCGCTCGCTGCTCGGTGCGTTCGCGGGCCTCTTTGAGGCGGTAGGACTCGCCTTCGATGGCGATGATCTCGGCGTTGTGGACGAGACGGTCGACCAGCGATACGACGCAGGCGGCGTTGGGGAACACCTCGCGCCATTCGGCAAAGGGGCGGTTGGTGGTGACCAGCGTGCTCTTGGCCCCGTAGCGGCGCGAGACCAGCTCGAACATCAGGTCGGCATGGCGGTTGGAGTAGGAGAGATAGCCGACCTCGTCGATCACCAGCAGCTGCGGCCGGGCGTAGTGGCGCAGGCGGCGGCGCAGCGCAGAGTCGCTGTCCAGCGCGCAGAGGTCGCCGAGCAGCTGGCCGGCGCTGGTGAACAGCACGGTGTGGCCATGGATCAGCGCCTGGTGGGCGATGTTCTGCGCCAGCGTCGATTTGCCGACGCCGTTTGGGCCGACCAGGACGACGTTGGCGGCCTCGGCCAGGAAGTCGAGCGCCATCAGCGCCTCGACGGCGGCGCGGTCGCAGCGCTTGGGCCAGGTCCAATCGAAGTCGCACAGCGGCTTGAAGCGGCCGATGTGGGCGGTGCCCAGCCGACGCTCCAAGCTGCGGCGGGCGCGCTCCTGCTCCTCCCAGCCGAGCAGCGGCGCCACCCAGGCCTCGGTCGCCACTTCCGGCCAATGCGCCAGCAGGCCATGCAGGTGCAGCGCCTCGGCACGGGCGCGCATGGGATCGGGCTCAGTCATCGGAACGCTCCTTGAGCTGGTCGTAGGGTTCGAGGGCATGCGGCCGCACCGGGGCATCGCGGGCCTGCACATGGGCGGGCAGCACGAGGGCGACCGGGGGCGCGTCCCCGTGCTGTCCGCGGCGGCGCTCGAGGGCGAGGCGCACGGCGTTGGGGTGCGGCACGTCGCGCTCCAGCGCCTCGAGGGTGGCCGCCTGCAGATCGGCGGCGCTGGTGCGGTCAAGCAGGCGCAGCAACGCGGCGGTGATGGCGCCCAGGTTGGCGCCGCGCTCGGCGGCGCGCGCGAGCAGGGCCTGGCTGGCAGGCACGGCCTGCGCGAGGCGGTCGGTGGCGCGGTGCTGGTGCGCGGCGTGTTTGGCGTCGACCAGCGCCTGGAGGTGGGCGGCGTCCTCAACCTGCGCTCCCTTGTCGTAGCTGCGCCGATGGCAGGCCAGCAGCTCGGCGCCATCGACGATGCGGACCTCGTGCGGGTCGGCCAGCACCGTCAGCATGCGCCGGACATGATCATGGGGCACGGAGTAGTCGTTCAGGTCGAAGCGGACGTAGGGCGTCTTGCCGACCGAGACCGCGACGCGCTCGAGCAGCGGCGCGGGATTGTCGGGCAGCGCCATCAGGCATCCCATCTCCTCGGCGAACGCTTCGCCGACGCTGCGCTCCGGCGCGTCGGGACAGCGCCGGTTGGCGGCGGGGCCGGTGCACCAGGCCTCGGCCTGGGCATTGAGGTCGGCGAGGTCGGCGAAGCTGCGGGCGGCGAAGAACGCGTCGCGGACATAGCGGATGGCACGCTCGACGCGGCCTTTCTCGTTGCCGCGCGCCACCGCCACCGGGCGCGGCTCGTAGCGGTAGTGCCCGGCAAAGCCCAGCAGGGTGGGATGGAAGCGGATCGCGTCGCCGCGCCGTTCCAGCACCGCGCTCTTGAGGTTGTCATACAGGAGAACCCGCGGTACCCCGCCCCATGCGCCAAAGGCGGCGACATGGCCGCGCAGGAAGTTCTCCATCCGGGCGTCCGGGAAGAAGCGCAGGAAGATCTGGCGCGAGTGGCTGAGCACCATGACGAACGCCATCAGCGGGCGGCGGGCCCGGCCGATGGCGAGATGGCCGAAGTGCCCCCAGTCCACCTGCGCCTGTTCGCCCGGCAGGCAACGCAGGCGCAGGTAGGCCTCGGCCTTGGGCCGTGGCCGATGGCAGGCGATCAGGTGGCGGAAATGATCGGGGCGGCCGCGGTAGCCGCGCTCGCGTACCATCGCATACAGCCGGCTGGCGGTCAGCGTCGGGAAACTCTCCAGCGTCTGGCGGATGAACGGCAGATAGGCGTCGACCTGCGACGGGCGGGGCGACGGGCCAAGCCGGGGCAGGCCAGCCTGCGCCAGCACGCGCCGCACCACGCCGTGGTGGACGTGCAGCTGGCGGGCGATGGTGCCCACCGTCCATTTCTCCGCGTGGTGGTAGCGCAGGATCTGCGCCTCGATGTCAGGAGGTGTCGCCATGGCCATGTCCCGTCCGCTCGTGTTGCCGCAAGCCTCGACGGCGGACGCGGCGGCGCAGGAACCCTTGGCGGACGAGACCGGGGCACCGGCGCCCGCACCAGTGGCAGTGCGAAGCCGGTCGCCGGGACTGCTCATCCAAGGCAGATGCGTCGCTCGCGCCCACCGGCGAGCCAGGCGGCAGCAAACCATCGGGCGGCGGCGGGGGTGAACCGTGATGCGTCACGTTCTTGCCGCGCGCCCGGTAGCGGCGCGCCCGCGCGGCATGGGCGTGCCGCCCCCGGCGGCTGGTCTGGTAGCGCCGCCCCGCTGCCCGCAGCGTGCACCGCCGGGCTCGCGGCCCGCAGTCTCCGGCACAGTAGACCTGGCCGCGGTCGCAGACGCTGCATATGACGGCCTGGACGCGGCAGCCCGCGCACAGAAACAGCCGCGCCGGCAGGCCGTCCTCATGCTCGGACCCGCAAACGCCACGTGGACGAACGCCACGATTGCCGGGATACTGGCCCTGCATGCGTGCCCAGCACGGTGTGGGGCACGGCGTCGAGCAGAACCGCCAAGTCGAGATCGGCGCCGTGCTTGCCCTCGATACCGGCAAGCTCTTACCGCACCCTCCGCCGCAGCGTCAGCCCGCGCCCGCACCGCCAGGCCGCATCAAACCCCGCGGCACCTCGTCATCGATCCAGAAAGCTCGAAGGCTGCCACCGGCCGCACACCGGCCCACGCGGCAAACCAGTCGATCAGGCACTACGCGCCGGATTTACGCGGATTCTGACCGCCATCGACACACCCTCGGCCATTCGCTGGCAGAGCCGGTATTCCAGCTCGGCGAGTGGGCGCGCACGCACCTGGACGAGATCGAGGACCACCGGCGCCGATATGACCGGGTGGCCGACGCCGCACCGTGATTTCCGGCGACAGGCCGAACCGGTGTAGATGGCCAGCTTGCCCAAGTTCGCGGTCTAGGCCCAGTGAGCGCGAAGCTGTGCGATTTGGCCATCTGAGGTGACGTGTTCCGCTTCTGGTGGAATCCGGTCCGTCCGATTTTTCGACGGAAAGAAGCAATAGCTATGTTCTTACGATGCGAGAA
>CAXTUQ010000215.1:0-5472 GCA_964247405.1 uncultured Acetobacteraceae bacterium | reverse complement strand
GCTTAGCACGGCGTGATCGCTGTATCGGCGTTGCAGCCGTTTCAAAACCGGTTTCTGGCGAAATCTCGCAGACCGATCAGGATCGGACGCAGCGCCGTTCCATCTGGTGAAAGGGCGTACTCGACCCGGCGTGGCTTCTCGTCGAAGTCGGTCCTCGTCACGAGGCCGTCCGCTTCCAGCTGGCGCAGGTGCTGGGTCAGCATCTTGGGCGTGATCCCATTGATCTCGCGCAGCAACGCCAAGTAGCGCAGAGACGGTGTGGCGAAAAGCCTGAACAGGATCGGCAACTTCCATCGTCCGCTGATGAGGGACAGGGTCTGCCTAACCTGGTCGGCCGATCCACCCGGTCCAAGACATGATGCCACCGCTCCGGTATCGGTAGGCACCTCAAGGTGCGTACTTGCGTCGTCCATGGAAAAGATCCTTCTCAGCCTGAACTGTCTCTCGTTTGGGTGGAACATGCGCCAACGACTGCTTGGCTGGACCGCGCTCCGCGTGTCGCAAATGGCTCTAGGGTGCGGGTTGCTTGGTGCCACGCAGGACGGCTCCGATCCCAAGACGGCGCGCGAGACGCTTCTCGCGTTCGCC
This sequence comes from uncultured Acetobacteraceae bacterium, assembly GCA_964247405.1. GTDB lineage: Bacteria > Pseudomonadota > Alphaproteobacteria > Acetobacterales > Acetobacteraceae > CAHJXG01. Next base: position 4,884 of record CAXTUQ010000215.1, on the reverse strand, counting down.
GAACGTGGCGGGACGCTCATCGACACGTCGAGCACTCATCAGGACGGACGAAGCGAGGAATTGGTTGGCGGCTTCCTGGCTGACGAGAGCCGCGACCACTTCGTCCTCTCGACCAAATATGGGCGCCCGCCGGGAGGGGACATCGGATCGTTGGCCGGCGGCTCGCATCCCCGCGCCATGGTTGCTCAGGTGGAGGCCAGCCTTCGGCGCCTCAAGACCGATCGCATCGACCTGTACGCGGTCGAGTTCCCCGATGGCATCACGCCGGTCGAAGAGATCATGCGCGGGTTCGACCTGCTGGTTCGGCAAGGCAAGATCATCGCCTTTGCCCTGTCCAACTTCGCCGCGTGGCAGGTTGCTCACGCCGCGACGCTTGCGGAACTGCGCGGGTGGGCTCCTCTCTCGGCCATCCACTATCAGTATAACCTCATCGAGCGGTCGGCGGAGTGGGAGCATCTTCCGCTCGCGGACGCTTTCGGGCTTGGCGTGCTCGCATGGTCGCCGCAAGCACGTGGGCGCCTTGCTCGCGACACGCTGGACGGTGTGCCGTCGGAGATCGCACTTGTGCTCGGAACGCTCGCGGCGGAACGTGGCCTGAGTGTCGGCACAGTCGCGCTCGCCTGGTTGCTCGCCAAGGGGGTCGTTCCAGTTGTGGGTGCCCGGTCCGCTGCTCAGCTCGCCCCCTCGCTCGACGCGGCGGACGTCAGGCTGAGCACCGACGAGCTTGCCCGGCTCGACGAGGTGGCTTCGATGCCCCGCTATCCCAGTGAGCTGCTCGCGCAAATGCGCGCTGGCATCGGCGTCGATGCCGCGATGCTCGCATCCGCCGCCCAATCACAAGGTAGGTGACATCGTCGCAGCGACTTGAGCCTGAACGAAGGGCCGGCATCCGGCGGCATGCACATCGTTCTGGATCGTCTGCAACGGGTCGGGAACGGACCACTATCGCAACGTGTCCGGCAGGGTTGGTTTGGCGGACGGGGGGCTTGTTTGGTCAACCTGCACAACGTCGCGGTTACTGAGCCAGCAAGGCGCGCATCTCGTCGGCGACATGCCGCACAACCAGGTCCCCGTCCCGGCGCATGTGCCAGGCCAGATCCAGGCGGAAGTCATCAACGGGGACGGGCGGCACGAAGATCGCAAACCGGGCCACGGCGTCCGGGGTAGCGCACCGGCTCGGCAGCAGCGCCATCAGGTCCGACCCGAGCAGCAAGGGCGGCACCATGACGAAGCTGGGCACCACCATGCCGACCCGGCGGGACAGGCCGCGCGCCGCCAAGGCTATGTCCAGCCCAGCAGTGGTGACGCCGCTCCCTGAGACGACGACGTGCGGGTAATCAAGCCAGGAACGGAGGCAGAAGCCTTGCACGGCCGGATGGTCCGAACGCATGGCGATGACGTAATGCTCGTCGAACAGCGGCACCTTGCGGAAAGCCGGGTCCAGGATGGGCAGAACCGAGGCCACCAGCTCCACCTCACTGGCGGCGAGCTGACGCACCGCCTCCGCGCCACCACGCCAAGGCGGCACCGCCAACGTGACGCCCGGCGCGGTCCGTACCAGGCGCGCGTGCAGCGCCGGCAGCAGCGTCACAGCCAGGGCGTCGGCGATCACCATGCGGACGGTTTGGCGCACCGTTGCAAGGTCCGTCTTGCCGCGGCGCACCAGGGTGGCGATGGACCCGAGGGCGTCGCGCAGCGGCGCGCGCAGCGCCTCGGCAGCCGGCGTGAGGCGCATCCCGCCGCGGCTGCGCTCCAGCAACCGGTCGCCGAACAGGTGACGGAGCCGCTCAAGCGCGCTCGACGCGGCAGGCTGCGACAGGTGCAGCCGGACGGCCGCGCGGCTGACGTGCGCCTCTTCCAACAGGGCGTCCAGGATCACCAGCAGGTTCAGGTCAACGGAGCGCAGATCATTCATCAAACGGATATATCACCATACGCATAATCACTTGGAAAGATGATTCAGAACGCGCCACGGTCTGCACCGTCACCAACCCCGGAGAAAACCCATGATCCTCGTCACCGGCGCCACCGGCAGCAACGGGACCGAACTCCTCAAGCTGCTGTCCGCCCGCGGCGTGCCCGCGCGCGCCATGGTCCGTTCCACCGACAAGGCGGACGCGATTGCTGGATTGCCCGGCGTCGAGATCGTGGCGGGGGACTTTGACGACGACGCCTCGCTTGACCGCGTGCTGCACGGGATCAAGCGAGCCTTCCTACTGACCAACTCCACCGGCCGGGCCGAAGCGCAGCAGATGGCCTTCGTCGCAGCCGCCAAGCGGGGCGGCGTGCGGCACATTGTCAAGCTGTCGCAGTTCGCCGCTGACGAGGCCTCGCCGGTGCGCTTTCTGCGTTACCACGCCGCCGTGGAACGGGCGATCCGGGAAGCGGGCCTGGACTACACGTTCCTGCGCCCGAACCTGTTCATGCAAGGGCTGCTGGGCTTCGCCCCGACGATCAAGGCCGAGGGACGGTTCCATGCGGCCGTGGGCGAGGCAAAAGTCAGCACCGTGGATGTGCGTGACAATGCGGCCGTAGCCGCGGCCGCGCTGACCGGCGAAGGCCATGCCGGGAGGACCTACACCCTGACCGGGCCGGAGGCGTTGTCCCATGCCGAGATGGCTGCCAAGCTGTCAGATGCCTTGGGCCGCACCATCACGTTCGTGGACGTGCCGCCCGAGGCGATGCGCGAGGCGCTGTCCCATACGCCGATGCCGGCCTGGCAGGCGGATGGCCTAATCGAGGATTACGCGCACTACCACCGCGGCGAGGCGGCCGTGGTCGCTTCGGGTGTGCAGGACGCGACGGGCGCGGCACCGCGACCGTTCACCGCCTTTGCATGCCACTTCGCGGCAGCATTCTCCTGAAAAGCAGCCTACAAACAAGCTGTACCACTTCGTCAAGCGGCCGGCCCCCAGATGAAGTGATACAGCTCGCGCACGGCGCTGTCCGTCAGGGTTCGTTTGACGGACACCGTGAGCTACAGCGATTGGTCGAGGCACCAAGTCCTTAGATGGCCATTCCGCACAGCTTCGCGGTCACTGAGCCTGGTTTGTAAAAAGAAGCTGGGGTCTGCTTCCGACCGCAAGTGCGACCTACCCGCTTCGTCCTGATGATTTCGTAAGCTGCCATGTCATGCCAAGAACTCAGCAACATGGGATTCGCGAAGCTCGTAATAGATCGGATCGAACGAGTCCGCAATTCCGGCTGCCTTGCCCATGTGCGCCCGCGCCGCGGGATCGCTCATCATGGCATTGAGATCGGCTTGGCTGCGCCACTGTGCATAGTTGGTCACGTGCCGCTTGTCGTGGCTGAGGTGGAGGTTGGCGGAGATGAATCCGGGCCGCTGCCGCATTCCGTGCTCCGTTGCGTGTGACAGAGCGTTCAGCAGCGCCTCGGCCTTCGATGGATCGACCGTGAACGTGTTGATCAGCACGACGTAGCCTGCCTTCGGGTCCAGCGTGACCATGATGATCCCTTTTTGTAGATCGCCGCTCAGTCCGCTGCGGCCTGGTGCGCCGTGACTGCGTAGCCGTCCGGATCACGAAAAACAAAGAAGCGCCCGAACGGGCCGTCGGCGGGCGGCGCGACGATGGGCACGCCGGCGCTGGCGAGGCAGGCGTGGAGGCCCTCGGCGTCGTCGCACGCTACCCACAGCGACACGCCCCAGCCGAGATGGCTGGCCGCGTCGAGGTCGAGCAGCGGCTTGCGGATGGCGAACGGAATCGGCTTGGTCTCGAACACCACTGCATCGGGCGGGCTGCGGCCTGCGGGCACCAAGCCCAGGTGCTCCGTGTAGAAACGCCGGGACGCCTCCAGGTCGCGCACTTGGAGGGCGATGAAGTCGGGGCCGATCAGCTTGGCCATGGTATCCTCGGGCTATAGTGTCAGGCTCCTGATACTAATGTAAGGTCCCTGATATGTCCAGCGGCGACGGTATGCCCGAACCCATGGCCCGGCGCCTTGGCTACGTGCTCAAGCGGGCGCAGAACGCCCTGCGCACGCGCATGGACGACGCCCTGCGCCCGCTCGGCATCACGGCGCCGCAGTATGCGGTGCTGTCCGCGGCCGAGCTGGAACCGGGCCTGTCGAATGCGGCGCTGGCGCGCGCGGCGTTCGTGACGCCGCAGACCATGCAGGGGGTCGTCGCAAACCTGGCGCGCGACGGTCTGCTTTGGCGCAGCGAGGACCCGACCCACGGGCGCATCTTGAAGACCGAGTTGACCCCGCGCGGCCGAGCGGTGCTCGCCCAAGCGCACGCGGCGGTGACAAGCGTCGAGGCGGCGATGATTCGCGCACTGCCCCCGCCCGACGTGACCAGACTCACCGCACTGCTTGCGACGTGCGCCGACAATCTTGCGTCTGACCTTGGATGACCGCAAGGCAAATCGGGTTCACACCTTGACCCGGGTTCTCCGGCAAATGTGGCTATGTCCTATGTACCACTTCGTCAAACGACGAGACTCTGTTGGCGAAGTCGGCAGCGTTTGGTTTGCAGCGGCGTTGGGGGGCTTTCCCGTCCAGAGGCTGCCCATGTTGCTACCGTCGCCACCGCTTCCGCCCGTGCCTGACGACACCGCCCGGATTGCCCGGGCGGCGTTCCGGCGCGGCAACCCTTATGTGCTCCTGCGCGACAAGCTCGGCGCCGTGTTCGCCGACGCTGACTTCGCCGATCTCTACCCCAAGCTCGGCCAGCCCGCCTATGCGCCGTGGCGCTTGGCGCTGGTGACCCTCATGCAGTTCCGCGAGGGGCTGAGCGACCGCCAGGCGGCCGACTCCGTGCGGGGCCGGATCGACTGGAAGTATGTGCTCGCCCTCGACCTGGCCGACGCAGGCTTCGACTTCTCCGTGCTGTGCGAGTTCCGTGGCCGCCTGCTCCAGCATGGG